>JACCZH010000405.1 GCA_013696045.1 Chloroflexia bacterium | reverse complement strand
GAACGTGGCACGCACAGGCGCTGGCGTCTCAAAGCTGCTGTGCGTCAGAAGCCTATGGAAACCAGCCGCGATGCCCATGCCAGTCAGGAAGTAGAGAACGACGAACAGGGCCAGGTCGGTCCAGTTGATCCAGTCCTGCCAGAGCAACACCATCGCCCAGATCGTGCCAACCAACGGGCCAACTGCCCAGATCAGTAATACGACCTTGTAGAGCGAGCCCGGAACCTTGCGGTCGAACACCTTCACCAAAGCCAAAAGCAGCGCCACTACTGAGATAACTATCCACCACGTCATATACATTCATCTCCGCATGTGAGCATCTGAACGAAATCCCCCACGCTCTCTGCCCTATCCGGCCAGAGACGCGGGAACTATGCACGATTCTTGATTCATCCGAACCAGGGGAGTGTTCATAGACAGCTTGAGTATAGCGTGAAGCATCCCCAGCGCACCGTGTCGCTGTCGAAAGGCAGAGCAACCGGGCCCTTCCAAAATAGGCGGGTGCGACATGATCGTGTCCATCCAGAAAAGGCAATTTCCATGCCATCGACATGTCCACCACCAAGTGCAGGCAATTCTCCATCGGATCACCCGGATCACCGGAGCGTTCGCACGGGACCGTGGTACGTTTTGCGACACAAACGTGAACGCGAGAGTTTCGACGTCGTGTGATGATCGTTGGCGGAGAAGGTCCATGGATCAGCCGGATAGCATGGCGCCCACCTCATCATCCAAACGCTGGGCTGCGTCCTGGCTGCCATGGACCAACGGCACCGGTCGCCCATGGCGCGGCTGGCGGCGGCTGCCGTTGATGATTCCGTTCGTGCCCATCCATCTCATCGTCGCCTGGATCCTGTTCGTGCCTGCCGCGGAGTACCGCAACGGCAACTACTGGATCGACCAGGACGCCGTCGACCACCTGCTCTTCCAGATTCCCGATCTCACCGCCAACCCCTTCGAAGCGATCCGGTCAATCATCACCGCCCCCTGGCTCAACCACGACGCCATCCAGCTCGGCTACGTCACGGCCCTGCTGCTGCTGTTCGGCGCGGTCTTCGAGTTGCGCGAGGGAACGCTGCGGATGCTCGCATTCTTCTTCGGCACCACCTTCGTCGCGGCTATCGGTGGTGGGTTCCTGTTGCATCTGATCTACCCGCACATCTGGGACACCAGCTTTTTCGAGGCCGCCTGGAACCGAACCTGGAGCGGCGGCAGTGCGGGCTGTTTCGGCGTCATGGGGGCAATTGCCGCCCGCGCCCGCCGACCTGCCCTGCTGCTCGCCATCTTCATCGCCTGGGAGTGTTTCATCTGGTGGGTGAACCTTCGCAATTACACGTCGGTGTTTCACTTCACCGCGATGACGACCGGCTTCGTCACGGCGAGATGGCTGCTCCCGCCCGTTCCTCGTGATGCGTCATGAGTATCAGATCGCCAACGCAACGCGGCGCGATTCATCGCTGGCGGTGGATTTCGCGACGATTGGGCCGTTGACGATCTCACCGTGACGAGCTGTGACCTGGCCCGTTGGCCCGCGTCCACCCTTGCCGTAAGGTTCACATCATTGGGATCTCAACCACAGTGAAGCAACGATCATCGGCAGCGCCCATTGCGCTCAACGTATCTCGCGAGGACATGGACCGTTCCGGTTCGAAGGCGGCAGGTACCTGGGAACGCTCATCTCAAGGAGGAGCCATGACACGTCACTAGTCCGGAGTCGTCACTCGATTCATGATATTAGGCGCGCTGGTGTTCGGCGCCTCGGCCACAGGCGCTCAGGATGCCACCCCGGTGGCCAGCACGTAGGGTCTCAAGCTGACCGCGAGTGGCCTCAGCAACCCGCGCGGATTCTGGTGGAGTCCTGACGGGACACTCTAGGCCGCGCTCTCGAGTACCGATACGCATGGCGCCGCCACGCTTGCCACCCCGGCTTCGGAGGATGGTCACTACGTCGGCGGGTTGAATGGCAATGTGTCGAGAATCGACGAAACCGGTTGTGGCGTCGTGTTCCAGGGCACGTTGCCGTCAGCCGGAGGCACGGGCGGTCCCGACCTTGGTCCATCGGATATCGCCATTGTCAATGGGCAGATACATGTGCTGGACGATGGCGGTAGCGCAAGCCATGGAATTCCGCTGACGCCCGACTGTATCTACGCGATTGACGGCGGCGGCAGCGCCCGCCTGGTCGCGGATATCGGCTCATGGGTCCGCGCCAATCCGGTCGTGAACCCCCCGGAAAACCTTGATCCTGACGGCAACCCGACCAGCGTGCTGGCGGGCGGCGACGCGCTCGGGGTGTATTCGGACGACCCGGATGACTTCGCAAACGAAGGTCTCGACGATCTGGAGGAGGCGCTCAACGAAGCGAGCGTCACCTACGAGATCAACAATTATCCGGACACAGGGCACGCGTTCCACAACGACACCGGCCAACGGTACAACGAGGAGCAGGCATTGGTCGCCTGGAAAGACACGTTCGCCTGGTTCGCGGAGCATCTGGGCGGAGCCGATGAGGCAACACCGGTCGCCTCACCTGTCGCCTGACATACAAGGTGATGGACACAGAACGCTCCCGCATGACCAGACGCCGGCGCTGTCTGATGATGCGGGAGCATTGGTGGTGAGCTTCACCGGGAGTCAACGTCACTGTCGGATCCGGGATTCTTCACCGCTGCTAGTCGACGACGAAGATCTCGACCATGCCGAGCATGACATGTGGCGTGCCGTCTGGAGCAGGCATGAAGCAGATCATCGCGTACGTGCCGGGCTCGAGGTCGAGCGCATACATGTTGAACTGTCCACCGGACAGCACCAGCGAGTAGAAGACATCCTGCGTGTCTTCAAACGACAGCGCAGGCACCGCCGGACTGGCGGCCGCGACGGGCGAGGCGCCAGGAGTGGCGGGTGGAGCAAAGAACGATCCAGCCAGCTCCATCACCTGCTCTGTGGTCGTTCCGTCTGGAACCTTCTCGAGGACGACATGGTGCTGCTGCAGCCCTTCGTTGGCGACACGCCAGACCTGCGGACCGGCCACGATGCCTTCCGGCACCTCGAAGTACATCTCGGCCATCTCGATCTCGACCTGACCGCTCGGATCGTCGAGTTCTGGCATCTCGCCGGTCACGGTGAGGGTCTTCATGACATTGGTGT
>JACCZH010000399.1 GCA_013696045.1 Chloroflexia bacterium | reverse complement strand
CGCTTTGTATACTGAGGCGCCTTGCGAGCTCGCTTAAGACCGACCTTCTTGCGCTCCTTCTCCCGTGCGTCACGGGTAAGGAAACCGGCCTGCTTGATGGCTGGCCGCAGCTCGGGGTTCGCCACACAGAGTGCGCGGGCGATCCCATGTCGGACCGCGCCGGCCTGGCCGGTGGTGCCGCCGCCCTTCACCCGGATCATAACGTTGTATGAATCCTGAGTGTTGGTTAGCCGCAACGGCTGACCAATGGTGGTCTGGTGGACCAAACGCCCACCGAAATAGTCAGTCGCCGGCTTGCCGTTGACCGTGATCTCGCCGCCGCCTGGATACAGGCGCACGCGCGCTACCGACGATTTCCTGCGGCCGGTTCCGTAGTAGTATCGCGTCCCTTGACTCATGCGCCTCTCCTCGAAGTGTGGCCGATCTGCCGTGTCATCGTCATATTACAGCTCAAGTGTCGTTGGCTGCTGCGCCGCGTGCGGGTGATTCGGTCCGGCATAGACCTTCAGCTTCAATAGCTGCTGCTTCGCAAGCGTGCTGCCCGGAAGCATACCCTTGACCGCGAACTCGATCACTCGCTCTGGGTGCTTCTCGATCATCGAGCGAAAACTCGTCGTCGTCAAACCACCGGGGTAGTTCGAGTGCCGGTAATAGTTCTTCTGCTCCTCTTTGCGACCGGTAAGCCGCACCTTCTCGGCGTTGATCACGATAACGTAATCGCCAACGTCCAAGTGCGGAGTATACGTTGGCTTGTGCTTGCCGCGCACTAGCGTCGCAATCTTCGTGGCGATGCGTCCGAGCGTCTGCCCTTCGGCGTCCACCACAAACCACTGTCGCTCGATTTCCGAAACCTTCGGCATGAACGTTCTTACCGACATAGCTCTTACTTCTCCGTATCCTAGATCGGGCTTGCCGGCAAACTCGTTACGCCTGACACCCGTTGCCGAACTCCGTGTATCCTACTCGCCACAAGATCAGTCCGTGTGGCGGCGCGCCTTCTTTCAGCATGCGCCGGTCCCCGGCTGAAAGCAATTCATCGATCCATCCGGCCGGCTGTGCGCCGCTTGCTACCTGAACAACCGCTCCAGCGATGTTCCGAACCATCTGCGGCAGGAATCCCGTAGCCACTATCCGTAGTTCTGAGAACCGGCCCGACGCGCTTGTGGCATCGGCGCTATGCCACCATTGACAGTCCAGAACGGTCCGCTCCAATTTCGCCTCGGGCCAGGACTGACTCAAACCATTACTCGCGAACGATCCAAATCCATGCCGCCCAACCAGACGTTGACAGGCGTCCTGAGCCAGGGCGTCATCGAGAGTGTCGCGCCGCCACCAGACACAGCGCTGGCTCAACACAGGTGGCACATCCGTCACAACAATCCGGTAACGATACTCGCGCCACCTTGCGCTAAACCGAGCGTGAAAATCGGAGTCAACCACCTCGACGCTAGAAACCACAATATCCTTGGGGCTTACTGCATTCAGCCCGGCTCGGAGGCTGACCAGCGTACTGTTCCAGTGGATCTCCCCACTCGCTACTTGTCCGACTGCATGAACGCCTCGGTCGGTACGTCCCGCGAACGCCAGACGATGTGTGCCGCCACCGACCTCCTGAACCGCCGCTTCGAGCTCAGATTGCACCGTTCGGCGCCCTGTTTGAGCTTGAGATCCGTAGAAGTCGGTGCCGTCATAGCCAAACGTAAGCTTCACAAGCGGCACAAGCGATCCAAACAGAGATTACTCTACAAACTCGATCATCGCCATCGACGCGGCATCGCCCTTGCGTTGCCCCATCTTGTAGATTCGTGTATACCCGCCAGGTTGTTCCTCGAAGCGCGGCCCGATTACCTCAAACAGCTTGAGAGTGGCCGTCTCGTTGCCGATACGAGCCATCACCAAACGACGGTGATGCTCAGTATCTTCGCGAGCCATAGTGACAAGCTTCTCAACGACCGGTCGAATGGTCTTCGCCTTCGCCTCGGTCGTCGTTACGCGTTCGTTGAGAATCAGTGAGACAGCCAGACCCTTGAATAGAGCCTTACGCTGAGCTGTATTTCGGCCGAACTTACGCCCGGCTACACGATGCCTCATGGTGCGATCTCCTCCTAGATCCGCTGTACTTGAACTGTTTTGCGCCTATTCGGCATCGGCGCCTTCATCGGTATCTTCGAGATCCTCGGCCCCGGCGACCAGCGCGCCTGCCGCCGCGTAACCGTTCTCTTCCAGAGCGTCTGTCAACTCGCGAAGTGAACGCGGGCCAAAGTTGCGGATCGAGAGGAGTTGGTCACGTTCCATCGAAAGCACCTGGCCGACAAACTCGATCTGGCGGCTCCGCAGAGCGTTCAGAACGCGCGGCGACAATCCAAGGTCGGCCAGTGCCTTGGTATCACTCTCGGAGGCCGCACTCGTGGTGACATCCTCTACTTCGACCTCATCGCGCTTGAACGCGGCAATCATCTGAGCATGGGCCGCCAGGATCTTCGCTGCTTCTGACAACGCGTCGTCCGCCTCTATAGTGCCATCGGTTTGAATCTCAAAAATCAACCGGTCAAAATCGCTCAGATGACCGACGCGGGTATGTTCAACAACATAGTTGACCTTTTCGATGGGCGTGAAGATCGCGTCAATTGGGATTTCCCCAATCGAGTAGACCTCTTGCGCTTCCGCTGGCTGGTAGCCGTGCCCAGAAGTAATCACCAGATCCATCTCAACCGACGCATTGTCGTCGTCGATCGTCGCGATCACCATCTCTGGATTGACGACTTCGAGATCCGACGGCCAGTCGATGTCCCCGGCGGTCACCACGCCACGGCCCTCACGAAAAAGGTGCGCGCGCGTCTCTTCAATCGGGCCCATTGAGCGAATACGGACACGCTTGAGGTTCAGAACAATTTCAGTCACATCCTCGCGCACGCCCTCGATAGTCGAGAATTCATGCCACACGTCCGCGATCCGTACTCGAACGATCGCTGCGCCCGGCAACGAACGCAACAGAATACGGCGCAAGGCGTGACCGATGGTGTTGCCATATCCACGCTCGAGCGGCTCGATCGTGAAACGGCCATAATTATGTCCGGACTCTGCCAGACTTACCTGGGGTTGAGCGCTATCCAACAAGACTATCTGCCTCCCACGAGCAGCCGTAGCTGGCGAAATGTATGGCCGTTCCCCGATGCCCGGAGTGAGCACGGGGAACCAACACGTCGCTTATCGGCTGTAAAACTCGACGACCAACTGCTCGTTCACCGATGGAATATCAATTTGGTCGCGCGCCGGAGGATTCACTACTCGTCCGCTCATCTCGTTCGGCGTCATGAGCAGCCATTCCGGAACCCGGCGGCTGTTCAAAACCTCGGCAACGACCTTGAAATATTCCTTGTCACGGCTCTGCGGCCGTACCTCAATAACATCACCCGGCCGTGTCTGATACGACGGAACGTCAGTCTTGCGACCGTTAACCCAGAAGTGTCCGTGACGGACGATCTGGCGAGCTTGAGCGCGCGAATCGGCGAAGCCCAGCCGGTACACAACGTTGTCCAGGCGCATTTCGAGAATACGCAGCAGGTTTTCACCCGTTACGCCACCCTGGCGAGCTGCTTCCGCAAAATGCTTGCGGAACTGGCGCTCCATGATTCCATAAAACCGGCGTATCTTCTGCTTCTCGCGCAATTGAAGCCCATGCTCCGACGGTCGGCGGGTGCGCTTCTGACCGTGCTGACCCGGCGGGAAATTACGCTGTGGAGAGCGCTTCACAATCGGGCACTTCGGCCCGAGACAGCGCTCGCCCTTCAAATAAAGTTTCATTCCTTCACGCCGGCATAGCCGGCAGACAGGTCCTGTGTACCTCGCCAATTCACCCTCCTTGGACTTCGGTCTGGCGATCGACCAAAGTCGATTGCGCATTTTCTAACTAACGGATAACGTTCACATGCTAAACAAGCAGAATGCCGGGGCTTCCTAAACGCGGCGGCGTTTCGGCGGCCGGCAACCGTTGTGCGGGATCGGAGTCACATCGCTGATGGCGATAACTTGCATCCCGCTTGCGGCGAGAGAGCGAATGGCCATTTCCCGTCCGGCGCCTGGCCCCTTGACAAACACCTCAATCTGGCGCATGCCGTGTTCCATCGCCTTCCGAGCTGCGCTTTCGGCGGTCACCTGAGCGGCGTACGGCGTGCTCTTGCGCGATCCCTTGAAGCCA
>JACCZH010000398.1 GCA_013696045.1 Chloroflexia bacterium | reverse complement strand
GTTCTTGTCTGCACCGCCCAGCACTGCATGGAAAAAGGCGCGCTCAACGTCGCTGGACGCCTCAGAATTGCCATGCGCAGGAGCGGGCTCGATGCCGATGTGCTCGTCAATACGTGCGACTCGATTGATCTCTGTGATTGTGGACCAAACCTCATGGTCTATCCTGAGAAGGTGATCTACAGTGGAGTCCAGGTGAAGGACATCAAGGAGATAATGGCCCATCTTGAAGGTGGGGAGCCGGTCGAGCGCCTGATACTGAGTCCGGAGACACCTGATGAGCAGTGCCGTGAGACCGTTTACCGAAGCGTCGTTGACGAAGGATGGAAGATTCCGGCTGAGAAGTTTGCCGCGATTGCCGGGGAATCCGGGTTCGACAACGCCTGGGTCAACGAGCAGGCCCGGCGCGGGTTCATCGCCCGTAAGGAAGTCGAGGGCGTGCCGATGGTCAACCCGACCACCAAGGCGCTCGCACGCTACCGCATTGAGTTCGAGCCGCCTGAAGCTGAATAAATGAAGCAAAGCGATGTCACACGATCCTGACAACCAGAGTGGCCCGAGCAAAACTCCGGCCGACAGCATTGGTCCTGACCCCGGTGGCCGTGGAGATTCGCTGCTCCGGCGATTGGTCGGACGCATCGCCCTGGCCCAGCGGCGCGCGCTTCTCGCCCGGGTGGCCGTCGCCGTCACACTGGTGGCCGTACTCACCTACATCGACACCGCATTTTTGGGATGGAGTGTAGCGGTTGGCGCAGCCATCGCCATGGTGCCGCTCTCGCGAGTGCGTCAATATGCTATCGCGTTCCTACCGTATGCTGCCCTCTGGCTGACCTTCTCCCTGTTCCGTTCGATGGCCAACGAAACCGGTATTCCGCTGCGCACTGCCGAGGTAACCAGCATCGAGCGAGCCATGTTCTTCGGCCATACGCCGACAATCTGGCTCCAGACGCGCTTCTACGACCCACTCAACCTGGCATGGTACGACTATTTCACGACGTTCATTCACTGGTCGTACTTCTTCGTTCCACACATGATCGCGGTGCTGATCTGGCGGCACAGCCCCGATCTCTACCGGCGTTTTCTGGCAACAATGTTGATCACGCTCGGCATTGGACTGGCGATCTATTTCATAACCCCCGCCGCTCCGCCGTGGCTTACCGCCGACCGTGCCCCTCAGGAGGACATCTACAGGGTGATGGCGAAAGTTGGCAGCCAGCTCCACTCCGGGCTGTACGATCGGACATATAGCGCGCTCGGTGATCCGAATCCAGTGGCGGCCATGCCATCGATGCATCAAGCTGCCACGGTCGCGGCCTGTATCTTCGCGTTGCACTCGAGCCGTCGGTGGCTGCGTTGGGGTTCGTTTATCTATTGCTTCATGATGGCCTTCACGCTGGTGTATACGGGCGAGCATTATGTCATTGATATTCTGGTTGGCGCCGGCATCGCAGTGTATGGCTACGCCTATTCCGGTCGCTGGCTGAAGGCCATCGGCCCGCTTTATCACTCCGCGTTCCGTCGTCACCGACGGTCGGTCGCAGTCGCGGAACCGCAGCCGGCCACGCAACCGGTGGCGTCCGCCTCGGCGAGCATAGAGTGACAGAACGTCAAACCAGGCTCCGGTACAATTCCGGAGAGATAGTCTAGTACGGGGGACGCTGTCAGGAAGAGGACAACGGATGCCGAAACCGGCCCCGCCAGACAGCCCGGAGATGAACGCTCCAACTCCAGAGGACAACCACCCTCGAGCAACGTTCTCACGTTCCGACGTTCCAGCCCCATTCGTCCACCCCGCCGAAGCAGAGTTCGCCGCATTCCTCGATTTCTACCGCATCCGCTGGCAATACGAGCCAAAATCCTTCCCCTTGCGTTGGCGAGACGGCCGGGTGGCGGAGATGTTGACGCCCGATTTCTATTTGCCGGAACAGGACCTCTATGTCGAGCTAACGACCATGAAGCAGGCGCTTGTCACCCGCAAAAATCGCAAAATCCGTCGCCTGCGCGAGCTGTACCCCAGCGTCAGCGTCATGCTGGTGCACCGGAAGGCCTTTCATGAATTGTTGGGTCGCTTTGGTTACGGCTCGGTCGACATCACGTCCCTTGCGCCAGCTGACATCGAGCGTATCCTGCTCTCAGCCGCCGAAGTTCGCAACCGGGTCGCCGATCTCGGCGCCGAGATTTCAGGTGATTACGCCAATCAGTCACTGGTGCTGGTGGGTCTGCTGAAAGGGATCACGTTCTTCCTGGCGGACCTGGCACGTGAGATTACCCGTCCACTTGTCATCGAGTATCTGTCAGTCACCGGCCCGGATTCCTCGCCTGAAGGCGTCGCAATCGAAAAACGTCTGGATACCGACATTCGAGGCAAGCATGTTTTGCTAGTTGAGGACATCGTCAACACCGGTCTCACGATGGATTTCGTGCTGGACCACCTGCGCCGCCAGGAACCCGCCAGCCTGACCGTTTGTGCCCTGCTGGACAAAGCCGAGCGCCGAATTGTTCCGGTCGATGTGAAATACGTCGGTTTCTCAATCCCAAACGAGTATGTCGTCGGTTACGGGCTCGACCATCGCGGCCTGTACCGAAATCTGCCGTTTATCTGCGTCCTCAAGCGCCACGTCTACGAAACAGATCCCAGCGCCGTGCTCCACGATTTAGTATCGTCCAACAGAGTTGGCCGAGGATAGCGACCACTGTTTCAAACAGTCATTCCTACCTTCACCGGAATGACAATTCAAAGTCACGGGCAAAGATTTTTTGTGAAGTACAAGGCCAAATCGTCGTCCACAACGATAGTCTGACCGTGGGTAATGCGGCGCCCATGTGACGACAAGCCGAGGCCGTCAGGCACATAGCCTCGCAGGACATAGAGCCGCTGGGCAGCCCCATAATCAGCGTCCATACCAACCCCTATGCCGGCAACTGGTGACCGTTCCGCGATGCGGCGCTCGGCTGCGTCCATCAGGCGCGACCCTATCCCGCGCCGTCGCAGGTGCGGCAGGACGTTGAAATCGACGACTTCCGGAATGTTTGCTCGCCCAAACGGCTGGTACGCAGATTGCCAGACAACCGTGAGGTATCCGGCAAAGACGTCGTGCTCGAATGCCACCAAAACCTCGCTCTCGCCGCGCCCCTGCTCAACCAGATAGCGCTCATACTGCGCCGCTGGCTTATTCCAGCCAAGCTCCTCGAAAGCAGTCGTAATCTCGGGGATGTCATTAGGTTGGAGCAGACGAATTTCTAGGTCGTCCACCATCGTCTCCTTTCCCTCTGAGGCATCAACGCGCGACATCACAGGTGAGGAAAACAGCCGAAGCTAACGCCACAACAGGAGGGACGAGCCGCCCGTCTTACCCCTGCTCGCGGTTCCAGGCCATCTCCCAGAACCGGTGCTCATACTTCGCACTGAGGACAAACACTTCAGCAGCGCGTGCTTTGACACTTGCTCCGGCATCCAGCGCCAGATGATCGAAGTGGTCAATAACCCATTCGACGATGACGCCGTACTCGTCCCCGGCGTACTCCTCGATCCAGGCGGCGTACCGTTCGTCAGCCGGCAGGCCGAGTTGCTCCAGACTGCGGCCTATCTCAAGGTAGCCCCACTGACACGGCAATATCGCCGCGAGTGTCAGCAAGAGATTTCGCTCAGCGGCAACCGCCAGCAGGTGGTTCGTATAGGCGGCGCAGGTTGGTGAACGTGGGACGTCATCCAGAGAGGCAACAACGCCGCCAAAGCGCTCGTAGAGAGTGCGTAGCGCGTCGATCTCGACGTCCAAAGTATTGTGCAGAAGGTCGGCCAGCCTGGCCATCGCCAAAAGACCGTTGCTCGCGGCGGTTGCAAGAGCCAGTACCTGAACGTAGCGTCTCAGAAACTGGTAATCCTGCTCGATGTAATAGCGAAACGTCTCTTCCGGCAGGGTGCCTGCCCCGATGCCGAGCACTGTCTTGTGATTCAGCGTCCGGTGGTGAATTGTCTCGGTCTGCTGGCGCAGCTCCAGGAACAGGGATTGATCGACCACTTATCCTCCGCCAACCATATGCACGATCTCCAGCCGGTCACCATCCTGAATCGTGGTATCGTCGTAGTCATAGCGTGGGATTATCTCGGTGTTGTACTCAACCGCGATCATGCGCCGCTCTATACCGCGCGAATCAACCAGTTCCCCAAGGGAGATGCCCTCAACAACAGCGATTGGTGCTCCATTTAGCTGTATCTGGATCTTTTTTTCAGTTCTTTGCATGGTATCTCTCATTTCTGTTCAATTCTGATGCGAATTGACTCTGCAACCGCCTTCGGATCGGAAGCGGTCAGGAGCTCACGTCCAACCGCAACTCCCCACGCTCCGGCCTGGATGACCGGCCCAACGCACTCAACACTGATACCGCCAATTGCAATAACGGGTATCGACACAGCGCGTGTAAGTTCACTAATCCAATGGACACCCTTGCCCGGCTGATCGGGCTTGCTGTCCGTGTCGAAAACATGTCCGGCAAGGACGAAATCAGCTCCATCATCTTGCGCTTGCGCGGCGCCGCGTACATCGTGCACCGAGCGTCCGATGAGGGCATCTACGCCAAGTAACCGACGGGCTTGCGCCACCGGCAACGAACGCTCTCCAAGATGTGCTCCACCCGCCGAAACGAGCGCTGCGACATCAACCCGATCGTTAACAAATAGCGTCACCCGCACATTTGAGCCAAGCCGCGCCATCACTTCTTCTGCGAGACGCATAATCTCGCCACCCGGCGCTCCCGGGAGTCGGACGTGAATCGCGTCAACCCCACCTTCGGCAGCCCGCGCCGCGACAGCGGCGTAGCTATCAGGCGTGAGAACGCCATTCAACGGTCCGATCAGGTGCAACCGGGGTATGCGCTCGCGATTCATGGGATCTGAGCCACCAGCTCGATGGCCGCGGCCCGCGGTTCCTTCGCGAAAAAGACCGCACCGACAACCGCCACTCCGACCGCGCCGGCCTTGATCACCGAACGGGCATCATCAATTGCAATGCCTCCAATCCCGATGACCGGCACATTACTTTGGGTCACTAGCTCAGCAAACCTGTCTAACCTTAGCGCTTCGCCGGCATCGCCTTTGGTCTGGGTCCCGAAAACTGGGCCAACGCCCAGGTAATCGACACCTGCCTCTTCCGCGGCGATCCTGTCGTCCGGGGTCTCGGGCGAATAGCCTATGACCTTCCCAGGGCCGAGCAATTCCCGCGCAACACCAACAGGCAGATCGTCTACACCCAGGTGGACTCCGTCGGCGTTTGAGGCCAGAGCGATATCCACCCGGTCGTTAACGATAAAGAGTGTCCCTGCTCGATCGCACGCCGCGCGCAGGTCGCATGCCGCGCGTAGAAGCTCGCGGTCGCTCCAGTCTTTTGCGCGTAGCTGTACGGCCGTGATGCCGCCCTGGATGGCTTCCTCACAGATTGAGACCAGACGCTCAACACTTCCGGCGCCCGAGTCAGTCACCAGGTAGCGGCGCAGCCGCCGTTCTAGTGTCACTGCACGACCCCGGCGGTCGGGCTGCTGGCTGCGGCGTACTGGCGCTTCGGCATGCGCCCGGCCAGGTGGGCTGTTCGGCCGGCCTCGACACCGAGTTTCATTGCTCGCGCCATATCAACTGGACGTTCAGCCAGTGCTATGGCCGAATTAACCAGACAGGCATCCGCGCCAAGCTCCATGGCCAGCGAGGCATCGCTAGGCGCGCCAATCCCAGCGTCAACGACAACTGGAATCTTCGCCTGGTCGATGATGATTTTGATGCGGTCAAAATGGACGAGTCCTTGCCCCGAGCCAATCGGCGCCGCCAGCGGCATGACCGTCGCGCAGCCGATCTCCTCAAGCCGTCGTGCCAGAACTGGGTCGTCCGAGATGTAGGGCAGCACAGTGAAGCCCTCGTTCACCAGGATGGTCGCCGCTTCCAGTGTGCCGATCGGGTCGGGTAGCAGGTACTCGGGGTCTGGGATGACTTCGAGCTTGATCCAGTCGGACATGCCCATGGAGCGCGCCAGCCGGGCGATACGGACCGCCTCGTCAGCCGTGGCGCAACCGGCAGTGTTCGGAAGGATCTGGTACCTCGACCAGTCGACATTCTCCAGCACACTGCGGCTGGCAGGATCGTCGAAGTCGATCCTGCGCAACGCCACCGTAATGATCTGGGTGCCCGATGCCTCGAACGCGCCGATCATCTCCTCATGGGTGCGATACTTTCCCGTCCCCAGCATGAGACGGGAGTGGAACTCTTTGCCGCCAATGACCAGCGGCGCGTCGGTGGTTTTTACGGTCGTGCTCATCGGACGCTCCTTTCGCGGGCGTGCTCGTGCATATAGAAATGGTTGACCGGCGAATGACCCTGGCCGATGACGTAGCCGTGCCGGATTGCCTCGGTGATGAAGACCTTTGCGTTTTGTACAGCCTCGAACAACGACATACCCAGCGCTAGCCCGGCCGCGGTCGCGGCGCTTAAACTGCACCCGGTCCCGTGGGTGCAGGTTGACTCAATGTGCTCGGCGCGGAGCCATTCCTGACGCTCGCCGTCGAGATACAGATCGTCCGCGTCGCCGATACGGTGGCCACCTTTGAGCAGCACCGCCTTGGCCCCACGGCCAAGCAAGACGTCGGCCGCGCGCAGCATGTCATCGCTGGTCTCGATCTCGATCCCTGAGAGCGCCGCAGCCTCACGCAGGTTTGGAGTAATCAGCACTGCTAATGGGACCAGCTCATCTCGCAACGCCTCGAAGGCATCGTCAGTCAGCAATCTGGTCCCGGTCGAGGTAAACG
>JACCZH010000362.1 GCA_013696045.1 Chloroflexia bacterium | reverse complement strand
GGATACCCCAGTCGCCAAAAGCAACGGTGTTCCCGCCCCTGGATTGTCCCTTCATGCGGCCACGAAATACCTTGCGGTACTTTTGCCGCCTGGGCATTAACATGCTGGTACTCCCTCTTTCTGAGCGCCGGAGAGCCTCTTAGGAGACTTCCGCCAATGCTGCCTCAGTCTCGGCTGTCGTGTCACGACGCTCAGGCATTATGTCGCCTCGGTAAATCCAGACCTTCACGCCGATCTGTCCATAGGTTGTCTTGGCGTGAACCACTGCGTAATCAATGTCTGCCCGCAACGTATGCAACGGCACCCGACCATCCATTTCAACGATCGCGCGGGACATTTCAGCGCCGCCAAGCCGCCCACCAAGGCGAATCTTGATACCCTTTGCGCCGCGTCGCATGCCCTGTTGGACAGCATGCTTCATAGCGCGCCGGTACGACACACGGCGGCCGAGCTGTTCGGCGATCGATTCGCCAACCAGCCGAGCATCCAGTTCAGGCACCTTGATCTCTTCGATCTTTAGATGCACCTTCTTGCCGAGTTCAACCTCAAGAAGCTGACGCAGGCGCTCAACGTTAGAGCCTTGCTTGCCGATGACGATGCCTGGCTTCGAAGTGTGAATAGTCACTTCGATCCGGTTCGCCGAACGCTCAATGCCGATACGAGAAATACCGGCGCGCGTCAACTGGTCGCTAACGAGCTTGCGAATGAAGATATCCTCATGCAGCTGCTCGGTGTAATTGCGCTCGGCATACCAGTTCGACTCCCACTGATGGACGCCGCCGAGCCTGAATCCAATCGGGTTGACCTTACGGCCCATACTAGCTCTCCTTTTCCTCAAGCACGACGGTCAGGTGACTGGTGCGCTTCAAGGTCTGGTTAACCCGTCCTCGTGCTCGCGCTCGCCAGCGTTTGAAGGTTGGGCCTTCGTCAGCGAAAATGCGTTTGATATACAGGTTGTCCGGGTCCAGATCGTGGACGTTTTCGGCGTCAGACCGGGCAGCCTTGATGGTTCGTTGTACTTCGATCGCGCTCTTGTTCGGCGTGAACTTCAGCAGGGCCAATGCTTCGTCCACGTCGCGACCGCGCACCATATCCACGACAAGCCGCATTTTGCGCGGCGAGACCCTCACGCCGGTATTCTTCGAGGTGACCTCCATGATCAAGATCCTCCCTGCCTACCGGCGCCGGGACGCGCGGTCGGCGTCCCTACCGTGGCCACGGTATGTGCGTGTCGGGGCGAATTCACCCAGTTTGTGGCCAACCATATTCTCAGTGACAAACACCGGAACGTGACGACGGCCGTCGTATACCGCAATGGTCTGACCGACCATCAGCGGAAAAATCGTCGACGCTCGTGCCCAGGTTCGAATAACGCGCCGCTCTCCGGAGTCAGCAAGCTGCTGCACTTTCTCCATGAGATTCGCGTCGATATATGGGCCCTTTTTTGATGATCTACCCACAGGTCCTCCACTTAGCTTGCATGTAGACGTATGAATGCATGTTTGCAACCATATTATCGACGCTTGCCGCCGCGCCGGCGGACAATGAACTTGTCGGTACGCTTGTTTCTACGGGTGCGATACCCCATCGCGGGCTTGCCCCACGGCGTCTTGGGCTGGCCACCAATTGGCGCCTTACCTTCACCACCACCATGCGGGTGGTCGGACGGGTTCATAACCGAGCCGCGCACCGTTGGCCGCTTGCCAAGATGACGGTTGCGGCCCGCCTTGCCAATCTGGATGTTGCCGTGGTCGACGTTGCCTACCTGGCCGAGCGTCGCCATGCACTCAAGGCGGAACATCCGCACCTCGCCGGAAGGCATTCTGACCTGCGCGTAATCATCAACTTTCGCCATGAGCTGTGCCGAGGTGCCAGCCGAGCGAACGAACTGCCCACCGCGCCCGGCATGCAGCTCAATGTTATGGATCTGTGTACCAAGCGGGATATCCTGCAACGGCAGTGCGTTCCCGACACGGATGGCCGAGCCCTGGCCCGACTGCACCATGTCGCCGACCTTCAGGCCGAGTGGCGCCAGAATATAGCGCTTCTCGCCGTCAACATAGTGCAACAGTGCTATGCGTGCTGACCGGTTCGGATCGTACTCGATCGTTGCAACCTTGGCCGGAATGCCAGGCTTGTTACGCTTGAAATCGACCTTCCGGTAGTAGCGCTTTGAACCGCCACCCCGATGACGGACCGAGATGCGACCCTGATTATTGCGCCCGGAGTGCTTCTTCAGGATCTCGATGAGACCCTTCTCCGGCTCTGTCCTCGTCACATCGTCGTTCGTCACGACACTCATACCGCGACGTCCGGGCGAGGTTGGCTTGTACCTTCTAATGGCCATCGTAAATTACTCCTCGTCAGACGCGTTAGATATCGCCAAAGATATCGATGTCATAGCCTGGCTGTAGTGTCACAACCGCCTTTTTCACAGCGGCGGTGGCGCCAGTTTGTTTCTGCGTTTTCGAGCGATAGACCCGGCGTTTCTTCGGCTTGGTGATCATCGTGTTGACCGCCTTCACCTTCACGTTAAACACCTTCTCGACCGCTTGCTTGATCTGAATCTTGTTTGCGGTCATCGCTACTTCAAATGTGTACTGTCCGAGCGGCGTCAAGAGAGTGTTCTTCTCGGTGATCAACGGCCGTCGGAGCACATCAGACGCGTGCAGGTTTGCCATGCGCTCGTCTCCTTAATTCAGTGCCCAGAGACCGTGGATAGACTCCACCGCCTCGGTCGTGAGTAGCAATCGTTCATGTGTCAACACATCGTGGATGTTCACATAGCCGGAACGTATGATCTTAACACCCTCGAGGTTTCCGGCCGCCCGGTACACAGCCTGGTAGTCGCCCTCGGGCCCGATCACAATGAGTGTCGAGCGCCGCGACGCCGGCAGCTGAGCCAGAAGCTCCATCATGGTCTTCGCCTTCGGCTCGATATCGTTCAAGCCTTTGATAACCACGATCTGCTCGTCAATGGCCTTCACCGACAGCACCGAGCGGATCGCCAGACGGCGCATTTTCTTTGGCATGTCCTGGGCGTACGAGCGAGGATGCGGCCCGAAGACCACACCGCCGCCGCGCCACTGTGGTGAACGGATTGAACCCTGACGCGCGCGGCCGGTGCCCTTCTGACGCCACGGCTTGCGCCCGCCGCCACGAACACGTCCGCGGGTCAGGGTGTCACTGGTGCCCAGGCGAGCATTGGCGCGTTGGCGCAGGTGGGCCTGGTGCATAACCGGCACGTTCGGCTCAATGCCAAACACGGTATCGTTGAGATCCTGGTTGCCGACCTCTTTGGCCGTTAGATCAAAAACTGGCACTTGCATCGTTCGTTACTCCCTCCTCAGTCTGACAGACGCTATTACGAGCTCGTCTGCGGCGACTTAACGGCGCTGCGAACGATAACAAGCGATTGATTAGATCCCGGAACCGAACCACGAACCAGCAGCAGGTTTTTCTCCGCATCGACTCGCTCAATGGTCAAATTCTGTACGGTGGTGCGCTCGTTGCCCATGCGGCCTGCCATGCGCATACCTTTAAATACCCGTCCGGGTGTCGCGCTAGATCCGATCGAGCCAGGCGCTCGATGCCGGTCAGACTGGCCATGAGTCTTCGGTCCGCCAGCAAAGCCATGTCGCTTTACAACACCGGCAAATCCCTTACCTTTCGAGGTGGCGGTCACATCAACCTTGCCCCCCGCGGTAAAGAGCGAGCAATCGACAACCTGGCCTATCTCGTAGCCCGAAATGTCCGATGCCTTCACCTCACGAAGATGACGCATGCTGCTGCCGGCTGCTTTCTGGTGCCCGCGATCTGGGCTGTTCAGCCGCTTGCTCTCCTCAAAACCGAGTTGAATAGCTTCGTAGCCATCTCGCTCCTGAGTTCGGACCTGCGTTACCACGCACGGCCCAACTTTGAGCACCGTGACCGGGACAGCTTGCCCGGTCTCGTCGAAGATCTGGGTCATTCCCAGCTTCCTGCCCATCAAAGACTCAATCATTGGCTCTCCCCTATTCCACGGGATACCGCCACAGACTCTTATCCAGAGCCCGGTGCGGTCCACAGAGCGTGATCTCTTCTCACCACTACGGCAGCGAAATCGCCAGCCGTTTCTTAGAGTTTGATCTCGATATCAACACCGGCCGGCAAGTTCAAACGCATTAGCGCTCGAATGGTCGCGTGGCTCGGCTCCAGCACGTCTATAAGACGTTTGTGCGTTCGAATCTCGAAGTGCTCCTGTGAGTCCTTATGGACAAACGGGGAGCGAATCACGGTGAACTTCTCGATCCGGGTTGGAAGCGGTACTGGCCCCGCTACCTTCGCACCGGTGCTTTCGGCAGTATCGACGATCTTGCTCGCTGACTGATCCAGGATTTTGTGATCGTAGGCTTTGAGCCTGATCCGGATCTTTTGGGTTGGGCGTCGTGTCGACATGGTTACTCCTACTGAATAATCTTCGTCACGACCCCGGCGCCGACGGTCCGGCCACCTTCCCGGATCGCAAACCGCAAGCCCTCTTCGATCGCCACCGGCACGATCAGCTCGATCTCCATCTCGATGTTGTCGCCCG
>JACCZH010000349.1 GCA_013696045.1 Chloroflexia bacterium | reverse complement strand
ACCGGCGAGGTGCGGGAGATTGAGGGCGCTGAGGTGGCGATGGTGGCGCTGAAGGGGGCTGGGATCAAGCTGGCGTTGACGAGCGGGTTTGACCGGGGACTCGTTGATCTGCTGGTGGGTCGGCTTGGTTGGGGAGAGCTGTTTGACTGCGTTCTGTCCGGCAGCGATGCTCCGGAAGGCCGGCCGGCACCGTACCTGATTTATCGAGCCATGACTGATCTGGGCGTGCAGGATGTGTCGCGAGTGGCCGTCGTGGGCGACACGCCGCTCGATCTCCGGGCGGCGAACAATGCGCGGGCCGGTTGGGTGATCGGCGTTTTGAGTGGCGCGCATTCCATTGAAACGCTCGGCACGACTCCCCACACGTATCTCCTGCCGAGCGTCGCGGCACTGCCACGTTTGTTCAATCTCAGCTCGTCTTCCTGAAACTGTGCATACGAACGCTCGACCGGCGTAGGATAGACTTGTCCGATTCGTGCGCTGGAGAGGGGACTGATGGACCAGAAACTTGTGGTTGTTGCCTGGTCGCTGGCGCTCTTCGTGGTGGCCGGGCTGGCCGAGATCGGTGGCGGATGGCTGGTCTGGCAGTGGTTGCGCGAACACCGCCCGATCTGGTTCGGCTTGTTCGGTGCAGTGGTGCTGGTGATGTACGGTGTCGTCCCAACCTTCCAGCCGGAGGCGTCGTTCGGGCGTGTCTATGCGGCATACGGTGGGATCTTCGTCGTTCTGGCGTTACTCTGGGGTTGGCAAGTTGATGATTGGATTCCTGATCGCTGGGACATCATCGGGGCGCTGATGTGTCTGGTGGGTGTCAGCGTCATCATGTGGGCCCCACGTTCGGGATGAGGAACGTCTCCATCCCGCAGTCGACCGAATCTTTGAACGCGCCGGTCGTGAGCGTCCGGCCGAGCCAGGCCGGCAGCCAGTCGAGGTGACGGATGTCTGGGGCGCCATGAACATGGCTGTGCCCTTAACGACCTAACTACCGCCGACGCATGCGAGGGTCGAAGGCGTCGCGCAGGCCGTCGCCCAGGAGGTTGAAGGCCAGCACGGTGACGAAGATGGCTACTCCGGGGAAGGTGGTGAGCCAGTAGGCTTCGCGCATGTTGCGCCGGCCGTCGGCCAGCATGCCGCCCCAGGTTGGCTCCGGAGGCTGGACGCCAAGGCCGAGGAAGCTGAGGGCTGATTCCAGCAGGATGGCGAACGAGAGCCACAACGTGGCCTGGACGATGATGATCGCCAGGGCGTTGGGCAGCAAATGGCGCGTCATGATGCGCGTTGCCCCGGCGCCGGAAGCTCTGGCAGCCAGCACGAAATCCTGGTTTTTGATCGACAGGAACTGGCTGCGCACGATGCGCGCAGTGGGCGGCCAGCTCGTGAAGCCGATGACGAGCATGGTGGTCCAGAGTCCCGGCCGGAACAGCGCCACCGCCAGCAACAGAAGCAACAGCTGCGGGATGGCCAGCATAATATCGACGAAACGCATAAAGAAGTTGTCGATCCAGCCTCCGAAATAGCCGCTGAGCGCCCCGATGGTCACGCCGATGGTCATGAGAATTGCCACGGCCACGAAGCCTACCGAGAGCGACACCCGCGATCCAACCAGGATGCGGCTCAGCACGTCTCGAGTTTGCCGGTCGGTGCCCAGCAAATACTCAGAGCCAGGCGCCTGGAGCGCCGCGCCGGGGTTCAACTGCTCATACGGGTGCGGCGCAAGCTGCGGGGCGAAAATGGCCATCAGGTACAGCAGCAGCACGACCGCGCCACCGACAATTGCCAGCTTGCTGCGCCGGAAGTTGTCCCAGACGATCCTCGTCTGGCTGCGCGCCGGCTTGGCGAGGCGTTGGTCCGCCCCGGACAGGAAGGCCCCGGTTCGTCCGGCGGTCATGATGAACGTCCATAGCCGATACGCGGATCGATAAACACATAGATGATGTCAATTATGACGTTCAGGATCAGCAGGAACGCGCCGGTAATGACCGTGAGCGCCAGGATGATTGGATAATCGCGCCGCAGAATGGCTTCGTAGCCCAGATTCCCAAGGCCCGGCCAGGCGAAGATCGCTTCAACGATCACCCCTCCGCTTAACATACGCGGTAGCTGTAAGCCGATCACCGTCACCATCGGGATGAGCGCGTTCTTGAGCGCGTGGCGGTAGAGCACGTTACGCTCGTCCAGCCCTTTGGCGCGCGCGGTGTTGATGTAATCCTGCCGGATAACCTCCAACATGCTGGAGCGCATAAAGCGCGCGAAGGTCGCGATCAGCGGCAGCGCTAGAACGACCGTCGGCAAGATGTAGTATTGGGCCCGCGCCAATCCGTCCACATCCTGACCTTGTGTTGCTATTGGCAGCAACCCCAGCTGGACGCCCAGAAAAAGCTGGAGCAGCAGGGCGAACCAAAATTGCGGAATGGCCAGGCCAACGAACGCCCCGACGGTTGCGGTGTTGTCGATCGCCGAGTACTGGCGGGTCGCCGACACAATCCCGACCGGTAGAGAGATCATCAGCGCCACGATGATGCTCAGCCCCTGAATCTGAACCGTCGGCCAGGCGCGCTCTCCGATCAGCGTGAGCACGGACTTGTTGTTGTAGGTGTAGGCGGTTCCAAAATCGCCGACGACGAGCTTGCGTGCCCACTTGAAGTATTGCACCGGAATCGACTGGTTCAGACCCAGGTCCTCGCGAATCCTCTCCAGCACAACCGGATCATTGTTCTGCTCCGAGACAAACGCCAGAGCAGGGTCGCCCGGTGTCAGCTGGAGCAGCAAGAAGATGATGATGCTGAGGCCCACGAGAAGCGGCCCGATCATGAGTAGCCGCCGGATGATATACGCGCTGTTGCCTGCCATGGAATGTCCTCTAAAAAATCCTCACTCCGACCCCTCTCCCCGTGGGAGTGGGGAGAAGAGAACCAAACTTCCCCTCTCCCCACAGGGCGGTGTACCCTCTGGCTCACGGTTGGGTGTGAGGGCTACTTCCTACTCGTTCACATACCAGTTCTCAAGTTGCACAAACAGTCCGCCGGTGAGACTGCTATCGACGTAACCGCTGAACCTGTTCTGGGTGACGTGGATGAACGGCCGATACCAGGCCCAGAAGATCGGCACATCATCCATCAGAATCTCCTGCACCTGGTCATAGAGCACCTTGCGCTCGTCCCGGTCGGCCGTGGCGCGCGCATCCTCAAGAAGCTGATCCACCTCGGAGTTACTGTAGCCAAAGACGTTGCGGGAAGATTCGGAGTGCAGGGTCAGATAGAGCTCGTCCGGCTCAATGTTCGCGCCCGACCAGGTGGGGCAGATCGCCTCGAAGGTTCCATCACTGGCTGCCTGTACAACCTGGGTCCATTCCGTGACGTTGGCTTCGGCAGTGATGCCAAGTTCCGTCAGGGCGGCCTGGGTGAAGGTAAAGAAATCCTCGCGCAAGACGTTGCCCTGGTTGGTTGTGAACTGCACTGAGAAACCGCCGTCTGGGTATCCGGCTTCGGCCATCAACTCCTTGGCCCGGTCCAGATCGTAGGGAATTGGCTCAAGGTTCTCATTGAAGGCCCAGTTGCCGGGCGCGATTGGCCCGACGCCGACCTCGCCAAGACCCAGCAAGAAGTCCGCGACGTACTGTTCCATGTTGAGTGCCATGGCAATGGCCTGACGAACCTCTTTGATCGCAAGCTGCTCGTGCGCCTGGTTGAACGACCAGCCGTCCGGCTGGGTAAAGGGCGGCACCATCACATCCAGGGTTTCGATTGCCTCCAGGTTGCCGGCGACGGTTGGGGCTGGGTAGTTGGAGGCGTCGATCTCGCCCGTCTCCAGCGACAGCACCAGCGTCTGCGAGTCAGCGATTACCCGGTGGGTGAAGCCATCCAGGTAGGGTTTGCCGGGCTGCCAGTAATTCTCGTTGCGTTCGGCAACAAAGTCGCCACCGGTGTTCCACGAGACGAACTTGAACGGTCCTGCGCCGATCGGCGCCTGGAAGAAATCGTCATTCTGAAGATCCCCACCCTCGAGCATGGCGCTGGGCACCGGCCGGATCTCGCGCATGTTGACCAGAAAGGCTGCGTTTGGCTCGGTCAAGGTGATGGTAAGGGTCTGATCGTCGACGACTTCAATGCCGCTGACCGTGTCAGCGCCACCCTCGTTGAAAGCTGCCGCGCCATCGATGTCCATGAATTGCGGCACGAACGGGCTGGTTGAATCCGGATTCAGCACGCCCTGGATGAAGAACGCGATGTCGTTCATCGTCAACGGTGAGCCATCGGAGAACAGAACCTCGTCCTGGAGTGTAAACGTGTACTCTGTGGCGTCGTCCGAGATGTCCCACTCCGCGGCCAGCGACGGAATGGGCTCGTAGGTAACCGGGTCGAGCGTAACGAACTCATCAAACATCATCTTGCAGCGCCAAGTGCCCTCGGTCTCGTTGGTAAGGAAGGGGTTGATCGTTTGCGCCTCGCCGAGCGTTCCGATGATGATCTCGCCGCCCTGTGGGTGCTCGCCGGTGTCGTCCGCGCCCGTATCCGTGTCTGGAGTGGTGGCATCGTCCGTTGTCTCGGTTGGTTCGTCCTCAGTGTCGCCGGGGACCTCTGTTGGATCGCCTGATATTTCTGGGGCGGTCGTTGGGGCGCCGGCGTCAGCTGGCGCATCCTCTTCATCCTCGCCGCACGCGGCCAGCAACGAAGCCACAACCGGCACACTCAGCCCGAGGGCGGTTGCCCTGACGAGCAGGTTGCGGCGGCTGAGGCTGCTTCCGCGCAGCACGTTGGCTACATCGTCTACACGGTCGGACTTGGCTAGATCGGTCATTGATGGGATCCTTTCTCTCTGAAACTGACGTCCACTGCCAACACTTCGGCCCGGTGGAATGTGTCGTGCCGTTTGTCAGAGTACGGCTTGATGCGCATGCTGGGATGTATTTGTTTGTTGGATCCACGATCCGCAGGATTTCAAACATCATAACACTCCTGCCCGCTCGGTCGGAAACGGTGTTGCGGGATCTCGGCGTCCGGGCTAGGGTTGCCGTGTCTAATCACAACGAAACGAAGGAGAAACATAGTGGTGCAGCTACGTTTGAGCGACGGAGAATACATGGCCCGGCGCGAGACAATTCTGGAGCGCCTGGGCCAGCGCGGCATCACCGGACTGGTGTTGTTCGGCGCGCCAAGCGTGTCATATTTCAGCCGCTTTACGTTCATCCCCACCGAGCGGCCGATGGCGTTCATCCTCACCAAAGATAGCTCTGCGCTGCTGGTGCCCCGGCTTGAGGTGGAGCATGCCGAGGAGTTTGCCCTGGTTGACAAGATTGTCGATTACCCGGAGTTTCCCGGCGACCGCCACCCAATGGAGTTCATAAAGGATCTACTGGTGGATCTCGGGTTGTCCAAAGCCAGGATCGGCGTGGATGGCGACGGCTACGGCGCGATCTATGGCTACCGTGGTCCGGCTGTAAGCGCGGTTCTGCCGGACGCGACGGTCGAAAATGTGCGTGACGACGTTGAATATATGCAGATGATTAACAGCCAGGATGAGTTGACGCTGATCCGTGAGAGCGCCCGCTGGGGCAACCTGGCGCATACCTTCTTGCAGGAATATTGCAAGGTCGGCGTCACTGAGACTGAGATCTCGATGCGAGCCTCGTTTGAGGCCACCCAGTCGATGTTGAGGACTCTGGGCTCTGACTACCGTCCGATGGGCAGGGCTGGCGCGATGGCCGGTTTCCGCGGTCAGATAGGCAAGGACTCCGCAAATCCACACGCCATGAGCAACAATGCGCGTCTGAAAGCGGGCGACGTGCTGGTCACCGGCGCGGACGCAACCGTCTGGGGCTATGGCAGCGAGCTTGAGCGCACGATGATCATGGGCGAGCCAACGCCTGAGCAGGAGCGCTTCTTCAACCTGATGTTCGATGTGCAGACGCTGGCGATCGAGGCGATCAAGCCGGGTATTCCCTGTTCGGATGTTGACAAGCAGGTACGCGAGTTCTTCACCGAGCACAACCTCTGGGAGTACTGGCGGCACCACACCGGCCACGCGAAATCAATGCAGATCCACGAGGCGCCCTTCCTCGACCACGGCGACGACCGCACCATCGAGGTCGGCATGGTCTTCACCGTCGAGCCCGGCATCTACGTCAACGGCTTCGCCGGCTTCCGCCATTCCGACACGGTCGCGGTGACCGAGGACGGCGTCGAATGGCTGACCTATTACCCGCGTGATCTGGAGAGCATGGTTATTCCGGTATAGGAGCGAGGAAGAGAGGACTTGAAGTGCGTACGGGCGACCGAACCGGTCGCCCGTACGAATGAAATCGGCACTCCAGATCAGATCAGCCGGTACCGTTCATCCTCATCCACCGTCACCCGTCCATCCTCGACAAGCTTGCGCAGGTGCATGGTGAGGGTCGATTTGGCGGCGAAGGTGAGGTGCGGCAGGACGTCGGGGTAGATTACCGGCAGGAGGCCGTCAATGGTCGCCGGGCTGGCTTGGCCAACGGCGGTGGCGATCTCCTCCTCGCGTGCCAGGCGGTGCTCGATGTAGCCTGTGATTTTTTCGCGCACGTTGGGAATGACCGGACCATGGCCGGGGCAGATCGCGGTGAACGGTTCGGCATTATGAAGAGCGAGCAGCCGGCGCAGGCTCGCGACGTAGGCCGCGACGCTGCCGTCCGGTGGGAAGATGCCCACACTGCCGAAGCCGGATATCATGTCACCGGCCAGCAGCAGCCGCGATGTTGACACAACCAGCGCAACATGTCCGGGCGCGTGTCCGGGCGTGAAGATCGGCTTCAGTCTGTAACCCTCGCACTCGATCGGCACACCGTCTTCGATCCAGTGATCCACCTTCAGCACCGGAGCGAAGCGCTCGATGGGAGGTTGCTCCAGCGGGTGCGCCCAGACCGGCGCGCCGGTCAATGCCTTGAGATCGGGCGCGCCGCCCACATGATCTGGATGGCAGTGGGTTAGCACAATGCGATTGATCCGCTGCGGATCGACGCCCAGCGCCTCGAAAGCCGCCTCAAAAATCGGCATGGTGCCGGGTGAGCCACAATCGACAAGCGTCAGCGGTCCATCTGTGGCGACATATCCCATGAGAAAGCAATTCGTGGGCTGACCTGACATCATGCCCTCGTTGGGTACAGCCAGCATGTGGACTATCGGCTCGGCACCCTCGCTGCTGACTGGCTCGAAGAATGGCATGGTGGTTTCAGTGGTCATGGGTATCCATTTCGTACGGGCGACCGGTTCGGTCGCCCT
>JACCZH010000345.1 GCA_013696045.1 Chloroflexia bacterium | reverse complement strand
GCTGCTGTTCGAAGAGAAAGAGATCGTCGGCTATCTCGATAGCATGGTCGAGGTCAACAAATCCATCTACGACGCGATCCGGGTTGACTCCGCCATCGAGTCCCGCTTCGCGACTGACCTGAACCTGAGGGAAGACATCAGGCTATTCCTCAAGCTGCCCGACTGGTTCACGGTGGAAACGCCGGTGGGTACTTACAACCCTGACTGGGCGATTGTGAAGCAACACGAGAGCGGCGGAGACAAGCTCTATCTCGTCTCCGAGACCAAGGGCACGATGGATCAGTTGGAGCTACGCGGCAGTGAATCGGCCAAGATCGCGTGCGGCAGGGCGCATTTTGGTGTGCTAGACGTAACGTACCGGCAAGTGACGAGTGTGGCCGACCTGTAGAGACGTCCCGGCGGGACGTCTCTACAAGCAACCAGGGCGGGTAGTGAGCTACCCGCCCTGGCTTTATCTACAAAATTATGAGACCGATATGATTACTCGTTACCCGCGCATACGTCATCGAATTTGATTGACGGATGCCTATCCCTCGTTGCTGCTGGGATCCTTTGGCGCAGCGTTATCCTTTGCGCCTCCAACCACTCCACGTATCGTGGTCATCAGCGACTGCTCCATCTGGTGCTTGGCGACAAACGCCTTGGCCCCGGCCTTATGGCAGCGCTCCTTGGTAACGGCATCGTCGTAGAGGCTCAGCATGACGACTGAGCAGGGTGCGTCTGTGTTGTTCAACGTCTGGGTGGCGGCGATCCCGTCCATGCATGGCATTTCGATATCCATCAGAACAATGTCGGGGGACAAGAGCGCAACCTGGTCGAGCGCGTATTTCCCATTATCGGCCTCGCCAACGACCTCAACATCCGGCTCTAGCTCAAGCCGCATCCGCAGCCCGCGCCGGACATTTTTCTGGTCGTCTACTAGCAAGAGCCTGATCATTCATTTCCTCCATGTAATGCGCATTGCGGCAGCGGTTACTCTCTTGTCATCAGTTATAGGGTTTGCAACGTGACAGAACATCGCGCTTAGGGCTGGTAGCAAGCGGAGACTTTGGAGGGACGGCCCCTCTCCGCCTTTCGACGGAGAGGGGAAGGACTTCTGATTTCTGAGCGTGATAGGGTGAAAGGTATCCACATTCGAAAGGTTGAGGAGGAACAATGTCCGAGCAACCGGAGAACGACGAAGACGAAAAGACGCGGACGAACATTGCCCTCGGCCTGTCCCTGGGAGTCGCCTTCGGTATAAGTGTTGGCGTCGTCATTGGCATCCTTACCGACAACTTCGGTTTGTGGCTACCGATGGGAATGACGGCTGGAATCAGCGTCGGCCTTCTCATCGCGGTCCTCGGTAACAAACGCTCAAAGGAGTAGGGGAGAACCAGGATGAAGATTGCGCTCACAAGTGTCATCGTCGAAGACCCGCTGAAAGCCTTCGCGTTTTATACGGATACACTTGGCTTCGTCGAGAAGATCTACATGCCGGAGGCGAACCTGGCCATCGTTGTTTCGCCCGAAGACCCCGACGGCACTGCGTTACTCCTTGAACCAAACGACAACCCGATCTCCAGGACGTTCCAGGAAGCCGTCTATGAGCAGGGACTTCCTCTCATTGTCTTTGGCGTTGAGAATGTTCAAGAAGAGTACAACCGGCTGAAAGGTCTGGGCGTGGCATTCTGTGAGGAACCAACCACAGAGGAATGGGGGACAACCGCCATCTTTGAGGACACGTGCGGCAATCTCATACAGATCCAGCAGGACGCATGACACATGAGCCCCTAAGGCGGGATTTGGGGTAGCAAGGGACCAGGCATGAGGCTATGATCCGCTAAACGTATGGGTTTACGAACGCTTGGCGGATGCACATTGGTTTTGATCCATCCGGGGATGTTTCGACCATCAAAATGATACATTTGTGCGCGCGCTTGAGCTATAGTGCTCTGGTACGCCCATTACATCAAATACATTCACGGCGGAGGTACCAATGACCATTCGCATTCTGATAGCCGATGATCACGCCGTGGTTCGCCAGGGTTTGGCGATGTTTCTGGGCCTGGATGCCGAGCTGGAAGTGATCGGGCAGGCTGAGAATGGCGCCGAAGCCCTGAAGATGGCGCATGAGCTGAAGCCCGACGTCGTCCTGATGGATCTGCTGATGCCGGTTATGGATGGTATCACCGCCATCGCCGCGATTCGCCGCGAGCTGCCGGAGACCGAGGTCGTGGCCGTCACCAGCGTCCTGGAGGATGCCTCGGTGGTCGGCGCGGTGCGGGCCGGGGCCATTGGCTACCTGTTAAAAGACACCAAAGCAGATGAGCTTTGCCGGGCTATCAAGGCCGCAGCGGCCGGACAGGTGCAGCTCTCGCCGCAAGCCGCCGCGCGGCTGATGCGCGAGGTACGCGCTCCGGAGAGCCCGGAAACGTTGACGGAACGCGAAACCGATGTCTTGCGGCTGCTGGCGCGCGGCAAAGCCAACAAAGAAGTTGCCCATGCACTCAGCATCGGTGAGAAGACTGTCAAGACGCACGTCAGCAACATCCTGGCCAAGCTCGGCGTCCAGAGCCGCACACAGGCTGCCCTGCACGCTGTTCGCATCGGCCTGGTGCCGGCTGAAGAGCTGGCTGAGCGCTAGATGGACGGCCAGCAATCCACCCACACAGCGTTTGGACCGGCGCAGCTTGGCCTGCCGGTCCTCGCGCACATTCTGAATGCCTCAGCGGACGCAATCGTCGTCATTGACGAGAACCGGCGCTATCTCTATGCCAATCCGGCCGCCGGAGAGATTGCCGGACTCCCCTACCAGGATCTTATCGGGCGTGATTTTCTGGACAACATCGCCCCGCGAATGCATGAAACCATTCTGACTGGATTTCGCAAGAGCCTGACGGGATTTCCGGGCCGCAGATCATCCATCGTCGTGCGGCCCGACGGCAGTGAGCGCGACATCGAGTATTCAACGATGTCACTGCACCACGAGGGCCGGCCGCTGGTGGCGTCGATCTTCCACGACATCACCGACGAGCTACAGCAGGAACGCGAGGCGTCGGCCTTGGCGCAGATCGCCTCGAGCCTGACGCTCGCCCAGTCGATGGATGACACGCTCAACGCGCTGGCCGCCAGTGTTGTGAGGGCAACCCGCGCCGTCGCGTGTTCAGTCGTGCTGGTGGATGAATCCGGCCAGGATGTCAAGACGGTTGGCGCAGATGGCTTCCCTGGAGACGCGTTGGAGGCCTACACCTCCACCTGGTCTGCCGCGACCCAATCTGACTCGATGGTACTGCGAGCCTTGCGTGAGCAGAAAACCTACGTAATTAACGACGTGCGAGCGAAAAACCTTGCGAACCCGCTCTACGTCCCAATTCACCATATCGTGCGCCGCATGGACTGGGATGTCGTCGTGGCGACACCAATTATTTATCACGACTTCTCACTCGGAGTACTGTGTAGTTACTTCGGGATCGGCACGCACCTCTCGAACAACGAGATCGATATCCTGACAGCGATTGCTAACCAGGCCGCCGTCGCCATCGAAAACCAGCGACTCTATCAAAAAGCGCAGGGCACTGCCGCCCTTGAAGAACGCCAACGGCTGGCCCGTGAATTACACGATTCTGTGTCCCAGGCGCTCTACGGCATCGGCC
>JACCZH010000322.1 GCA_013696045.1 Chloroflexia bacterium | reverse complement strand
TGCTCATGGTGATTCATTTCCATATCTTTCAGAACCGCTGGCTGTCGTCTCGACCGCGGTAGAAAGATCTCCTTGCAACCGAAGCTGCAGCCGGGATGACTCTCGTTTCGATGTCAGTCCTAGTTAGGTCGGTGCGGTTCCTGCTCAGCCGCCCGCTGTTTGGCTTCGCTTCGCTCGCGGATAATCCGGAACATCTCAGACTCCTGGTGAACCACCTTGCCGACGGTGGACCGGTAGATAACGCTCACAATGATTGCCGCCGGACCCCAGAAAAGCAGAAAAACACAAAGAATGAGCAGCGCGAATGAAACCCACAATCCCGCGATCCAGAACAATGTGGAGACGATATCCAACCCGCCGGAGATGCTCGCGTCAGCGATCCGGACTGAATCCACGTCCATGCGTACTCGAAAAGCATTGAAGACGTAGTACATCATCAATGCAACAGGCGTCGCAAGGAGTGGCCCCCAGTAGCCACGCGCATAACGCGCGAACAAATACGCCGTTCCGAGGATAACTAGCCCAAACAGCAGGTAGGAGACGGCACGCTGAAAATCGTTTGCAGCTGCCCCCAGGAACGGATCACTCGCCCGCCCAGTCCTCTCGTTATGGGTATAGGTCGACACAACACCAAGCAGTTGACGCCAGTTGTCGAACACAGTGACCCACGTGAGAAAAACCGCGCCCACCGCGAAAGTGGCCCGCGCCAACAGTCGGTATGCCGATTCGCGGTCGAACAGCATCATCTGCACTGTCGAGCCGTACAACCGGATCAAACTTGCCAACATGATGCACAGAGCGGCCAGGATTCCCCAGTCACTCACCAATAACTCAAACACGGACGCTGGACTCCTTAGCAGCCGGGTGGCACGCCCGGGGAAGACGATACACGATTCCCGAAGTCTACACCTTGACAGTCTGGAAGAACGCCTTCGTTTGCCTGGACGCTGACGGACGGGGAAATTCCCTGACCGAGCTTGAGTGCCGCCATCCGAATCCGTTTTCCTGGCCCCAGAATTGCAACGGCAAACATGGAAACTACGTGACGGTAATGCGGGTCCTTGCAACGCCAATCTGGTTGCCGTGGATCCAGTGGAAGAACTTCACTTCGGCGGTGTAGACGCCCGTCTTGGTCGGTCGCAACAGGAAATCGTAACGTTCGGCGGCGCTACTGTCCTGCGCCTTTTTCTTGAACGACGTGAATTGTCTGTTCGCGTCGCGGAATGGATGGCCATCAGACGCGACGACCTCAGCCTCAAGCCCGCCGAAGGTGACCCGTTGGGGAAAATACCCGGCGTTGATATAACGGACGAGGATCGTCTGACCCACCCGCGCGGTGACGGCCACATCTTTCGCAGTGAGCGATTTTGGATGCGGCGCGCCATTGATCAGAAAGTACTTCGGATTGAAGTCGTTAAGCCCGACGTCGTCACCGCAAACCCCGTCATGGTGACTCAAGGTATGCCAGCGTGGGTCAATCCCGGTCGGCGCCCAGATTGCTTCAACATCATATGTTGGCCCTCCAACGAACGCCTTTCCCGGACCATCCGGCGGGTCAACGATCAACGGTCCAAACATGCCCATCTGCACGTGGAGGACTGTGTTCACATGACAGTGGTAGAAGAACGTGCCCGCCTGGTGCGGTTGAAACTGGTAGGTGTAACTTCCGGACACTTCGAAGGATGTATGCCCCGCGCCGTCGTTCTGGGCATCCGGCTCGATGCCATGATGGTGAATTGTGTGTACATTCGTCGATGATTTAAGCGTGACGTGCACGATCTGGTCCTGCCTCATGCGCATGAGTGGCGACGGCCAGGTTCGGCCCGATCGATCATCCTCAAATCCCCAGAAGCGAATCTTCTTGCCGTCCGGCATCATCAGGTCGCCGCTTGTGTGGACCTTGCGCAGAAAGCTGATATCCGGTTGCACTTTGTTAGGCGTTTCAGGATTACCGAACTTCGGCCACTCCGGCAGGCATCCGTATAGCGCATCCTCCGGCAGTTCGTTATCACTCATCGCTGCATGCTCCATTCCAGGCAAATCGCTGTTGTATGAGGGCATCGACGCGCAGATTTATGGATCGATCAGCCAGTCAGTAAGCATTCCGGAGGGATAAAGGCCTCCTCCGGCTGTCTGCGAGATCTCGGTGTGACAGTGCACCGGATAATGCTGGGTTTCAGTGATCGCGTGAACCGCGTCTTGAGGCGACACATACGGGATGAGAATATCCTTGCGATCCAATGGCCGCATCATGAACGTGTCCTTCTCCATCTGAATCGGAAGCACCTTCCCATTTTGCGTCAGGACAAACACATGGTTGCCGTGCAGGTGCGGCGAATGCACGCCGGCGCCCATGTTCACTACACGCACAAGAGCCGCTTCGTCCACGCGGCCGTGCGGAACAGTATCTTCAGCATGTACCGATTGCTTTCCGCTTCGGTCGTTGATCATGAAGTAACGCGGCTTGGATGTTGCCTTATGTATTGGCAAATTCTGTCTGGCAAGCTCGCCCCAGTCTGGATCCACTGTCTGCAAAATCCAGACAAACTGACGCACAAAATCCCAACGCTCTCCACCAATGTACGGAATGTTGAGATCACCGGTCGGGTCGACCATCAGAACGCCATGCAACCCAAGCAAGCGATTGATCGGCGCATTCAGCTTGTCCAGGTAGACGTAGGTACCAGGTTTAGGCGCCGTAAATTTGAGCTTTTTGGTGGCGCCCGGCAATATGCTCCCGCTATCGACAACACCAGGTATGGTGAAACTATGAGGCTCGTCGAGCCTGTTGGTTACCGATATGTTGATGATATCGCCCTGGACTGCGCGGATGACTCGGGCCGGGAGCTTACAGGTAGGGGTATCGGGACACCGTACAATCAGACTCTCCTGTGTGTCTCCGAAGCCCCACATGTATACCTTTGTGCCATCGATCATGGTGACGTCGCCTGCGTTGATGTACACGTTGAGATCAATCGTCCCGGCCACGGCAACCCGTGATCGCTGTGATACGCCACTTTGTCCAACAGCCACGGTTGCCAGGCCAGCGGCGCCAAGCTTTAGCACCGTGCGCCTGCTCTTTACCGTCGCCAGATTTGTACTAGGACTCGACCGATCAACGTCAGGAAGTGGATTAACGAAGCGGCGGCGTCGCCCTGAGTGCCTGGCGGATACAGAAACGAAACGAACGGCTACTAGTACACCTGCTATCACAACATTCGCCGCAAGTACGACTAGACCTTCTCGAGCCATGTTCACGACCAGAGGGCCGTCATATCGCTGCAGCGGTGTCCCAACGAGTACGTCAAGGACAGAGCTGGTGACGACCATGGCGACACTTGCCGCCATCGCGATCATGGCCGCGAGTACGGCAATGCCGAGAATACTCGACGAGCGGGTGTCATAGCGCTCTAACAGCCTGTTAGTAGAGCGCACCGCCAATGCAACGGCGATCAGGACCAAAGGCAGCATCAGTGTCGAATCGCGGATCCAGTGT
>JACCZH010000305.1 GCA_013696045.1 Chloroflexia bacterium | reverse complement strand
CCTGAGAGGACGAGCAGCGCCGCTGAGATCCCTGCAAGAATGGGCCAGAGCTCGGAACGGCGTTCCCCGGAGACGAGCACGCAACCAATGACCGCGAGCGTCAGGGCAACGAGCAACGCTCCGCCGTCTATGCGTCGCGATGTTGCAACCATGGTTGGTGAGAGCGCGATCAGGATGGCCGCCGCTGCGGCAGCAGCGGTGCTCATCCAACGTCCCAGCCGTAGAGTAAGGACAACGATAGCCAGCCCGGCAACTGCCACGCTCATGCGGGCTACGGAGTCCACCGAGTCGCCGAGGAACATGAACAGCCCGGTCCATTCAACAGCAAACGGTCTGCCAAGAAGATTGTTTGGGATGTCGTTGCCCAGGATGAGATCGCGGGCGGCAAGCGCTGTCTCAGCTTCGGCCGCCGAAAACGCCCAGCGGTCCAGCCCCGGTAGCCGCAACAGGCCAGCAATGACAATTGCCGCTACGATGGCTATCCAGCGGCCAGTCGTCAGTGTCAGCGAAATGCGCCGGTCAAGGACGCTGTCTTGCGCGGGAGCCGCCCGCCACTGTTTTTCCCGGTCAATGGGCATCTCGCCGGCCAAGGGATGTCCTTTTCGTTTTCGTTCTAATAACGGATCGTGTTGAACGTCGGTAACAGGTCGTTGCGGATGAAGACCTGGAAGTTGTACGACTCGATGGGCGCGGGCAACTCGCGAAAGGCGATCAGGCGGAACTTCTCGAGCTGCTGTTCAGGTTCCCGCATCGACCAGATTGAGCTGAAGACGCTGGCCGCCACATCGGTAAAGCTGTAGGGACCCTCTGCGTCGGTCTGGTAATTCTGACGCCACTCCTTATTGAGCTCAGGGGCGATGGCAAAGCGACGATAGGTCGCTTCCTCAGGGAACCACCAGCGCATGGCGTATTCCTGACCGGTGTAACCCGAGAGCATGGCCCGGTTGGCGTCGGTCAGGTGCTCGTTGGCGATAAAGACCACCGGCGCGTCGGGTGGCGTGCTGAGCTCCGATCCGAAGAACCTGCGGCTGGTGTAGTTACGCAGATACCATTGCATTGGCCATGATGTTCCTGAGTCGTAGAAGATCGGCATGTCCAACCCGCCGGTCAAGGTGCGTGAGAGTTCGCCAACGTCCTCAACCGCCTGGGTGACGTCAGGCGAGGATTGGACATAAATGAGCTGGTCACGTGGAACATCGCCTTCGTTAAACGTCATGCGATAGGCGACATGCAGCTGGGCGATCAACAGCATGCCAACGATGCTGAGTCCGCCGGCCGCGATCGCCGCACGTCCCCCAAGCTTGAACATGCCCCAGCCAAGCACGCCGATGATTGCCAGCACCGGGAGATAGAGCAGCCAGGGATTGTCTGTAATTTGCGGTCGCACGGCGCGCGTAACCTGTTGCTCGACGGTAACCCATGGTCCGGCGCTTCCCCATGCCCACAGCATGAACCAACTCGCACACACCACCGGAATGCTTAGCCCAACGGCGAGAGCGCCGCGAGCCGGCAGGATTCCCGAACGGGCACGGGCTTCAATGCGTTCGATGGTGTCTCCGATAAGCGCGCCGGATAGCAGGATCATTGGCAGAGCCATGTGAACCGACAACCAGGGCATTTTCTCGCCAGCCCAGGAGAAGACGGCCAGGTGGATGAGAGTCCACCAGAGGAAAAGTGCCCAGACGTAGTTGCGCCGTCCCACCGGGCGTCCCTCACGAAGCGCGGGGATGATGCGCTTCATCGTGAGAATCCCGGCAACTGGCGCGAGGAGCACAGCGATGAGCTCATATTGCGGCAAGATCAAGAAGTAGTAGAACCATGGCTGGTCACCACGTTGGACATCTTGCTGGCCAAGCCAGTAGCCGAGCGCGCCGACCGTGCCGCTGCCAAGTCCGATCCAGTTTGTGAACAGGGTGGTGTAGAGCGTGACAAAGATGATGGCGCCGCCACCGAGTCCGAACCACATTCCCTTGCGGTCGCGTAGACCGTCGTACATCACGCGCGTTGTGGTCTGTTCGCCGGTTCTGCCAAGCACACCATCAAACCAGCCTTGTCCATCGCGTACCCGGTTCAGGACGATGACGACGGCGGCGATCGCCAGAGCAACAGTGCCGAGCATCGTGAGAGTTGTCGGGTGAGAGGCCAGTTCGAACGAGAAGGCTTGGATGTTCTCCGGCGTTGGATCTTCCCAGGGGATGCCGGGCAGCGGGCTTACGCCAATGCGTGGCATTCCCACCCAGACGGCCCCGAGCGCGACCAGCGCAAGTGCGGCGATGCCGAGCAACGAGCGGTGGATCTGCCACGCCATGATCAGCCCGACAAATGTGACGAGCATGAACCCGATGATGAACGAGACCTCAAGTGTGGTGAAGAGAAATCCGGTCGTTAGCCAGACGGCGATGATCCACTTGCTCTCGCGTTTCTCCATAAAACGCAGCATCGAGAAGATGATGACCAGGGTGCAAAACAGCACGTAGGGATCGTGGCGATTGAAGCGCGTGTAGAACAGGATTGTCGGTGAGAAGAGCAAGAGCGTTGAGCACGCGAGCGCCCCCCACTTTCCAAGGAGTTGCGGCCCACGCAGCAGCGCCGGCAACAGCACGATGGCGATGCCTAGCAATGCCGGAACAATCCGGGTGGTGTATTCGCTGTCGCCAAAGAGAAAGTAGGCTAACGCGTTGCTGTGAAAGAGTCCCGGTCCATGCATCATCGGATCGTGGATGTAGCCTTCACCGGCATAAAGCAGCCACGAGTAATAACTGTGGAGACTCTCATCGTGGTGCTGGGCCTTATAGGTAAGATCCCAGAGCCGCGTGAGAATGGCGAGCAGGCCAATGACCGCGTAGAGCATGCTTTCAATGGTGATGTGTATCCGAAATCCGCTAGATGAATGGGGCTCCGTTGCGTCAGCCTTGGGCAGGCCAGTGCGTGTGAGCGGACGCTGCTCGAGCAGGCCACCTGTTGTCTGGCTGGGCGCGCGCAGGAGCGGACCACGCAGAAAAGTGGCGCCGAGTGCGCGGACTGTGGAACGTGGGTTCATCGAGCGCAGATCAATCCGTCAATTCTGTCGACAGTCCGTGACGCCAAACGATGTTCGAGGATCAAACTCTTCATCGTTATCCTGGCAGATAGTGTACACAGGCGACTTGCAAAGGTCATTGTAACGTCTCGGGCTCAGCCGGTCGCCACAATCATGCGGTTACAATCCACTCAGGTGCAATTGGCAACGGAAATGGTGAGCTTTGATGGACGCAACGCGATATGGCGGTGGAGCCAGACCCGGAATACCAGGGCGTTCCGCGACGCTGCTGGTTGTTTCCGACGGCGGCGGCACGACCGCCGAGGCAGCCGTGGAAGCGGCGATGGCCCAGTTCCCGGATGTGAATTTCACGGTCTTGCGGCGTCCAGGCGTGCGCACCCGCGAGCAGGTGTTGCGCGTGGTGCACGAGGCGGCCGTGGCAAGCGGGATTGTGGTGCACACGATTGTCATTCAAGAGATCCGGCGGCTACTCGTGAGCGAGTGCAGGCTGCGGTTACTGCCGCACTTCGATCTGATTGGCCCCTTAATTGGCCATATCACTCAGGAGGTTGGCCAGTTGCCGATTCTGCAACCTGGAGCTGCGCGCGCGATCGACATTGATTACTACCAGCGTATCGACGCCATTCAGTTTACAGTGCAGCACGACGACGGCCAGGCTATTGAGGGCTTGGCGGACGCCGATATCGTGCTGATCGGGGTGTCGCGCTGCTCGAAGACGCCGCTCTCAATCTACCTGTCGATGCGGGGCTGGAAGGTGGCTAACATCCCGATTGTGCTCGGCATAGAGCCGCCTGCCCGGCTGGAGGAAATTGACCAGACAAAGATCGTGGCGCTCTGGATCGATCTTGAGAACCTGATCGAGATTCGCCGCAATCGTTTGGAGTCGCTTGACCAGGTGAGTGACGGCGACTACGCTTCTCCGGAGAAAGTAAAGGCCGAGCTGGATTTTTGCCGCCGGATCGTGCGGAGAGGGCATCCGTGGCCGATGGTGAACATTTCCGGTAAATCCATCGAAGAATCCGCCAAAGAAGTTGTCGCTGTGATCGAGCGGCAGCGCCGGCTGCGAGTGGGTTTTGAGGCGCTGCCGGAGTCACGGCACAAGGGATTTCCGCCAGACGAGTTCCGGCCGGCGTAGAGATACACTGGCCGCGAATGGCACGTTGGGCAAGAACCTGTGGGCTTCAACTGAGAGACTTCCAGGGCGGAAAATAATTCTCTGGCAATCATGCCTTCGGCTGCCCTGAGCGCAGCCGAAGGCATGGCTGAAAAAGGCCGATCTTCTCCCCCCAATTGGCTTAGGTTGATGCGACTGGTAGCGCTACAAAGATACGTCCAACTCCCGCAAGAACGTCTCCTGGAACTCGCGCACATAGGCAGCGCGTTGCAGGGCAATCTCGCGTCCAGTCGCGGTGTTCATCAGATCTGGGAGCTTGAGCAGCTTGGCGGGGATGTGGTCGAGGCCGTAGGCGCGGTCGTCGAGCTCCCTGTCCCCGCCAGACGGGTCGGATTCGTGATAGAGCTCGCTACCCATCGTTCCAGCCACAACCCAGAGCCGGGCTAGGCCGACTGCGCCGAGCGCGTCGAGCCGGTCGGCGTCTTGCAGGATCGCCGTTTCGATTGATTCAGGCTTGAGACCGCCCGAGAAGGAGTGTGCCTCGATGGCATGTGCTATGGCCGCAACGTCAGCGGCAGCAACTCCGAGCTTTGACAGGAATGCGTGGGCCTCTCTGGCGGAACGCCGCGCAGACTCACCCGGAGGCCCACTGCCTTTGGGGAGCTGGACGATGTCGTGCAACCAGGCTGCTGCTGCCACGATGAAACAGTTCGCAGTCTCCTGACCGGCGATAGCTTGAGCGTTCGCGACCACTCTTGAGACGTGCAGCGCGTCGTGGGCCGGGTCGTGCCCGGCGCAACGGTTACGGGCAAACATCTGAATAGCATCGAGGATGGCTGTTGTCGGGCTACTCAACCGAGACGATCTTCGCGTTCAGTGTTGTCACCGGGGTCTTGATGTCCACCGAGTCTCCGACACGCTTGCCGAGTAACGCTTTACCGAAGGGAGACTCGTTTGAGATACGGCCCTCGTTCGGGTTGGCCTCTACGGCGCCGACAATTGTGTACGTTTCGTCATCTCCATCGATTGTGATTGTTACGGTTGCCCCGATAGTAACCAGACTGCCGTCGGCGGAGACAGCATCCTCGTCGATGATGTCAATACGCTTCAGGATGGATTCGATGTCACGGATGCGGCCCTCAATGAAGCCCTGGTCATTGCGCGCGGCGTCGTAGCCTGCGTTCTCGCGCAGGTCGCCTTCTTCGCGCGCGGTGGCGACGGCCCGGATGATCTCTGGTCTGCGGACGGTGACGAGGTGCTCAAGCTCTTCGAGTAGCTTGGCGTGGCCATCCGGGGTAACGGGGATTCGATCGGTTGACATGTGAACCTCGCTTGGTCATGACTAAGCCCGGACGCAGAAATGCCGCATCCAGTGTTGCAACAAAGACAGATAGTATAGGTGATGTCGTACCTTGCGTGTGGCGGCAGGACCGAACGTTTCAACCTGTGAGTAAAACATGAGGCGGGACGAACAAGAAACGGGCCGCATATGCGGCCCGTTCAATAGATCCGAGGAATTGGGATTCTACACGCGCGCCAGATCACCGTTGGTGTAACGCCATTTCATGAATTTAAGATGATCCCATTGTCTGAGGGAATCAGTGAATTCCAGGTAAGGATACCTGTCGCGTAGCTCCACAAGGCGTTTGATCTCGCCGACCGTGAAGCCTGCTTCCTGGAGGTTGTCGGTCGTAAGTGTGTGGGTCATCTGCGTGAGCGCTGCAACCATCTTGAGTCGCTCCTTTTCTACGTGCGTCGCCGCGTCCGTACGGCCCGTTGACTCCTACTTAATTGTACGCATTTCCGTGTTGGTCAGATCTCCTCCAGCATTGAAAAGGACGCAGATCTGTTCAGAGTTACGGCTACAGGTTGTGCCTGCGGCCCGACTGTATTGTCATGAATGACTCTATCCTGGTGAGCGTCAGTATGCTCAGATGTGGCGGGCAACGCAATGGGAGCGAAGTCCGGGTGACTTCGCCCCCAACCCATTCAATTTGACTGCTGAAAGAGGACCTAGGAGCTTTCTGCGCCTTCTTCGTCCTCGTCGCCAACGACGAGAAGCTGCTCCTGGGTGCTGCGCATACGCTGGCGCTGGTCGAGCTTCTCCTGGCGGCGCTCGGCCTTCTTGCGGCGCGGCTCTGCCGCGGCGCCCTCAAGCCGCTTGTTGAAGCGCTCGATCTGGCCGGCGGTGTCGACGATACGCTGCTGGCCCGTGTAAAACGGGTGGCACGCGCTACACAACTCGACCTTCAGCTCCGGTTTTGTGGAGCGGGTTGTCCACGTTGTGGCGCACGACTGGCAGGTGACCGTTGCTTCCATGTACTTTGGATGAATGTCAGTTCTCATTGTGGTTCTTGCTCCTGTATGCCAGTTTGACTAATCGCCTGCTGCGACTGCGACGTCGTCAACGACCATGCTTTCGAACGGATAGACGCTGACACGCTTGCGGTCGCGCCGGATCGGCTCGAACTTGACCAGGCCGTCAACCGTGGCGAACAAGGTGAAATCCCTGCCCATGCCAACGTTGTTGCCCGGGTAAATCTTGGTGCCTTTTTGGCGGACAATAATGCCGCCGGAGCGGACCGCGTTGCCGTCGTAAAGCTTTACGCCAAGCCGCTTGGACTTGCTGTCGCGACCGTTCCTTGTGCTGCCTGCGCCTTTTTTATGAGCCATGTTTGAGACGCTCCCTTCTGAAACATACGATGTGGACGGATCGCCTATGCGTCGATGCTGTCAATTCTCAAACGAGTGAGCGACTGGCGATGGCCTGTCTTGCGCCGATAGCGCTTTTTGGGTTTCATCTTGAAGATAATGAGCTTTGGACCGCGGAAGTGCTCGCGCACCGTTGCGGTGACTTTGGCGCCCTCAACCAGCGGCTTGCCGATGGAGACGCCGGCATCCCCGGAAACCATGATAACCCGATCGATATTGATCGTGGCTCCCTGGTCAGCCGTGACTTTTTCAACGTCAATGGTGTCGCCTACCGCGACGCGGTAGTGCCTACCGCCGGATTCGATTACCGCGTACAAGGGGACATCCTCCACCTACACAACAGGCCGCCAGAAGGGCGTTTGCCCGATTTCAAGAACATAAAAAGTCGTACGCACAACACAAATGCGGGCGCTCAAGCGCCCGAACGGATATCTATGATAATCGTTTCCGGAGGCCGCGTCAAACCCTCCCAGTCCACAGGCATGGGTCTTGACTGTCTGCTCGCGCGAAACGTACACTTATCGTACCATATTTGCCCAGATTTCGCTAGTTTTAGCGAGGTTTTGGCGCAGAAGTTCTTCGCTCATATGTTAGCTGGTGATTAGTTGGTGGATCTCAAGACTCCGATGGCCCCAGCGAGGGCGCGCGTATTGCGCATTGGCACGCGCGGCAGCGCGCTGGCAGTCTATCAGACCAATCTGGTAGTCGACCGGCTTCAGAGCCGCCATCCCGACCTGCACTGTGAAGTGACGATAATCTCGACCCAGGGAGACCGTGACAAGGAGACGCCCCTGTCGATCATTGGCGGTCAGGGCGTCTTCATTAAGGAACTTGAGCACTCCATTATCGCGAGAGATGTGGATTGCGCTGTGCATAGTCTTAAGGATCTGCCATCGATTGTGCCAAAGGGCCTCATGCTTGCCGCGATTCTCGATCGACATGACCCACGTGACGTATTGATCTCCCGGCACTCTCACGGTTTGGCCGGTTTACCCGAAGGCGCGCGGGTCGGCACGAGCAGCCGGCGAAGAATGGCTCAGTTGAAGGAATTTCGGCCTGACCTTGAGCCAGTTGAGCTGCGTGGCAACGTTGATACGCGTATCTCGAAGGTCGTTAATGGCGACGGCTCGGAGTATGACGCGGCGATTCTGGCGGCGGCGGGAGTGCTGCGTATGGAACGCCACGATCAGGTGGCCGAGTTCCTGGATATCAGCATCTTTACTCCGGCGCCTGGCCAGGCAGCGCTCGCGGTGGAATGCCGGGAAGATGATCTCGCGACACGAGCGCTGCTGGCGACGATCCACGACGATGAGACAGCCTCACTGGTGAATGTCGAGCGGGCGTTCCTGCGCGGCGTTGGCGGCGGCTGCCGCTCTCCGGTTGCGGCCTATGCCGAGCGGTTGGACGGCGGCATTCGTTTGCGCGCTATGCTGGCCGACGAAGAGATCACGATGATTCAGCGCGTTGATGAGACATTCGAGCCTCACACCGCCGAGGATCAGGCTGAAGCGATCGCTCATGGGCTTGTCGAGAGTATCGTGCGATGAGCGGTCCCTCGTCGATTCAATATCGCCCGTTAGCCGGCAAGCGTGTGCTCGTGACCCGTCCGCGTCACCAGGCATCCACATTGTCGGATCTGCTCAGGAAGGCTGGCGCGATCCCGGTCGAGCTTCCGGTGATCGAGATAGTGCCATCGTCGAGCGCCGAGCTGGACCAGGCGCTGGATCAGGTCGGAACATACGATTGGCTGGTCTTCACCAGCGTCAACGCTGTGGCGGTTGTCACCGGGCGACTTGGAGACTCCAGGGCGTTGCGGATCGCCGCGATTGGTGACGCGACGGCGGCCGCGCTCATGGAACGCGGGTTTAGCGTGGACGTCGTTCCGGACCAGTTCGTTGCGGAAGCGGTTCTTGACGCATTGATTGCCCGTGGAGTGACCGGTAAACGATTTCTGCTACCGCGCGCCGAGATTGCACGCGACATTCTTCCGGATGGGCTACGTGAGGCTGGAGCGATTGTTGATGTTGTGTCCGCGTACTCAACCAGGTTGCCGGAGGCCGTTGACCAGAACGTCATCGACGCGATCCTGGGCGACGAGATCGACATCGTGACCGTCACGTCGCCGTCTACCGTCCGGAACTTGTTGACCTTGACCGGTGGAGGTCTGCCGCCTGGAATCGTGCTCGCCTGTATCGGACCGATTACCGCCGAGGCGGCGCAGGAGGCAGGCTTGCGGGTCGACATTATGGCCAGTAGGTATTCAATACCCGGACTCGTAGAGGCGCTTATTCAGACTGGAGCACACGTTGAGTCAAGCTAAGATGCCACACTTTCGACGCTTCCGGCGTTTGAGGGCGACCGAGGGCCTGCGCCGAATGGTGCGCGAGACGGTGCTTCTGCCGGGAGACTTCATCTACCCGCTCTTTGTTACGCACGGTCACGGAGTACGGCGCGAGATCAGCTCGATGCCGGACGTGTTCCAGTTATCGGTCGATCAGCTTTCCTCTGAGGCCGAAGAGCTGCGCTCTCTGGGTGTTGGTGCGGTGTTGCTGTTTGGAATTCCCGAGGCTAAGGATAGCGTTGGCTCCGACGCCTACCACGGCCACGGCATCGTGCAACAGGCGATCCACGAGCTCAAACGGGTTGACCCGGAACTGGTGGTAATGGGTGACGTGTGCATGTGCGAGTACACCGACCATGGACATTGTGGAATCTTGCAGGGCGAGACGATTGACAACGACGCTACCCTGGAGTACCTGGGGCGCATTGCCGTAGCCCAGGCCGAGGCGGGAGTTGACGTCGTCGCGCCGTCGGACATGATGGATGGCCGGGTAGCGGTGATGCGCCAGGCGCTCGACCGGGCGGGTTTCTCCAATCTGCCGATTATCTCCTATGCCGCCAAGTACGCCTCGGGTTTCTACGGCCCGTTTCGTGAGGCAGCTGAATCAACGCCCCAGTTCGGCGATCGTCGCAGCCACCAGATGGACCCGGCCAACGCGCGCGAAGCCTATGCGGAGATCGCGGCCGACATCGACGAGGGCGCAGATGCCATCATCGTTAAGCCGGCGCTTGCCTATCTGGACGTGATCGCCGGTGCCCGGGAGCGGTTCGACGTGCCGGTGCTAGGTTACAACGTCAGCGGCGAGTATTCGATGATCAAGGCGGCCGGGCGAATGGGCTGGATTGACGAGCGCAGAGTAACACTCGAAGCATTAACCTCAATGAAGCGTGCCGGCGCGAACCAGATCATCAGCTATCACGCCAAGGAGGCGGCCGGTTGGCTGCATGCCATGGAAGCTGAGGCCCGGCAGCCGGTCAAACAACCTGTCATCGCGGACGATTGAGACTGGCCCGGAGCTGGGGATCGCGCATAGTATCATTCCGGTTGATAAAAACGTTCAAGCTTGCTAGCTCGTGCAACGTGGAGGAACCTGGTGCAGTTTCTGCTCAAAACAACCCGAAATGACCCTGCCGAACCCATGGAGACCCAGGAGGCGCAGGATGTCCTGAAGCGCCTGCGGCATCAGGGACGTAAATTGGTGGAAGTGTTTGTTCTGGCGGCAGACGGAACGATTGACCGTTACCAGGAACGCACCCGCCGCAAGCTGGGCTCGAACGCAATCGCATCGCGCACCTGGTTGTGTGAGACGGCTGAGGGCGATGGGTGGGGCGACGGGCGCTATATTCCGGAGCCGCTTGAGGCCATAGACGACATGAATCCAAAACCAACAGCTGCTGTGCTGGTGCTGATGGGCGCGGAGAATCCGCAAGCGACCATCGAACAGCTCCAGAGCTTGCCAGCTGCGACTTAGACCCAGTCCTTGTCATCCGGAGCCAGCGGTGGGCCGTTAACATGCTTGACCTCAGTCGCGGACCGGCCAACGACCGAGTATGGGTCGTCGCCCGCCTCGCCGGGACTTGTCGTTGCTGGAGCCGCGGGAACATCGTCCGGTATTGCAGCCGGCGAGGAGATTCTTGAGAAGTACAGGTAGAACAGGCTCATTGCCGCCGTCATGAAGAAGGCATACGCGGCGAAGCTTGGTCCGTATCCATAGCGGACGATGCTCGCGCCGGCCGCCAGACTGGAGAGCGAGAAGCCAACGTTCCAGGCGGCGGAGCGGTAGCCGAAGACTGCCGTGCGCGCCTTGGCAGGCAACACTTCCGAGATGTAGGTGCTGTCGATCGGCCAACCCAGGCTGACAGAGCTGATCCTGAGCCAGTGGACGAAGATGGCGACTCCCAGCGCCGGCTGGAAGATGAGCAGGATGTAGAACGGGATCGGTACCAACCGGACGACCGTAACTGCCCTCTGCGATCCCAGCTTGCGTGCCATGGCCGGGGCGGCCAGCCCAACAACGGCCGCCAGAGTCCAGCCACCCGCGAAGATCAGGCCGATTTGCCCGGCGCTGGCGCCGATGTTTGCCAGAAACACATTGTAAAACGGAAATACCGCGCCGGCCCCGAGGCTCATAAGTCCGCCCACCAGGATGAAAACTCCCATGTGCCTGCGTGTTACGCCGGGAGGCAGCTCTGGCAGACCGGCCTGGGTAGCTTGCGCGGCACTATCGGCTGGTTTATTGCGCTTGCGTTGTGTGGACATTTTTGCCATTGGAACTAATCCAAAAGCTGCAATGACAAGTCCAAGGATCAGGGTAAGGCGGAAAGCCATTGCGCTTGGTCGATCGAATCCGAACGAATCCGCGAAGAGACGCGGCATCCAGCCGCCGATAAGGCTGCCAATGGTGGTGGATATCGAGGTCAGGGAAAAGACGAGCGCCGCCACCTCCGCGCGTTGTCTTGACCGGGTCAGCTCGACGATAAACGGCATGACGGGAGTAAAGACGAACGCCGTGGCCAGGCCATAGAAGACGGCTAGACCGAGCAAGATCGCAGGGGTCGTCACGATGGTGAGCGTCCCGGACGCCAGGATGAACACGGCCGTGCCGAACGTGACACATTTCCAAACGCCGTAGCGGTTGAGCATCCAGCCCATCGAGAGAGCAGTGCCGGCTATGGCCATGGTGTGGATGGCGTTAAACGCGCCGATGAAGTTCTCGCGCAGGCCAATTTGAAGCAGATAGAGGTTGAAGACGAGGGCAAAGACGCCAATCGAAACGTTGGCGACGAGCGTGTAGATCAGATAGAGCTTGATGTCCTTTGAGAATCCCTGGATGCTGCGGACGTATGACACGCGGTGTGTTACCTCATTCCTTGCCTGGCGAGCATAACAGGTGTCCTATCCAGTCATCGCGGTCGGGACGTCAGAAAGCAGGCTCTACGCTGTCGCTGGCCGGAAGTCCTTGACGTGGATTTTCAGCCGGGTGCTGCCGTTCCAGGTGTCCTCTTGCAACGAAGCCGCGATGTCTACCCTGCCTAAGCGTGTTAGCTCGTCGACACGGTCGCCAGCGCTGAAGAAGATAACACCGTGCGCCTTTCCGTCCGAGCCAATCGCCTGCCACATTAGATGGCGGCCGTCTTTGGTGCGGCGCGGGCTGCGCACGTCGAGTCCGCGTAGTAGGAAGAGAGGCGCGTCGTTGCCGTGGCCGCATGGTTCCAGGGCAGCGAGACGGGCGACGGTTTCGAGGTGCAACTCGCTGTGCGGAACCTCAGCGTCGAGAATGACTTCTCGACGCGGCATCTGGCCTCCCCAGAGATCGAAGATGCTGGCTGCCAGGGCGTCACGGAAATCATCAACGTTCGCACTGGGCAGGCTGAGCCCAGCCGCGGCCGCGTGACCACCAAAGCGATCGAGGAGCGAATCGGTCATACCGAGCGCCTGGACGATGTCAACGGTTCCCGCCGAACGGGCCGATCCCTTGGCCGTCAGTGGGCCACGCTCGATGACGACAGCCGGCCGGTGATAGGTCTCGGCAAGCCTGCCGGCGACGATGCCCGCCAGGCCAACGCTCCATGCCGGGTCGTCTACGACCAGCACCGGCAGGAATTCCGCGCCGCCCTGGTCCTCGATCATGCGCTCGGCCTCCTGGACCATGCGCTTCGTCTCCGCGCGTCGTTGACGGTTGAGCTCGTCGAGCTTTGCCGCGAAGGGCAGGGCGGCCTCGTAATCGTTTGCCAGCAGGAGTTGCAGCGCAAGCTCGGGCGAAGCCATCCGGCCGGCGGCGTTGATTCGCGGACCGATGACGAAGCCAATATGCCAGGCGTTGAGGACGCGCCGGTCAATGTCGGCGAGGTCGCAGAGCGCCTTCATGCCGGGCAGGCTCCAGCGGCGCAGCATATCGAGGCCACGGGTGACTAGCGCACGATTCTCGCCTTTAAGCCGCACGACATCCGCCACGGTGCCAAGAGCCACATAAGGCAGGTACATCTCAGCTTCTGCGTCGCCCACCAGCCCCCTGACCAGGGTGAAGGCCACTCCAACCGCGGCGAGCTCGGTTTCCGGATAGCGATTCTCGGGCCTGCGGGGAGACACAAACGGAATCTCCTGCGGCAAATCGCCGTGCAGCAGGTGGTGGTCAAGGACGATGGGTTGCAGCCCAAGCGAGATGGCGTACTCAAGCTCGAGCCGGTTGCTGCTGCCACAGTCTACGAC
>JACCZH010000303.1 GCA_013696045.1 Chloroflexia bacterium | reverse complement strand
TCCTGCTGAACTGCATGGGTGCACAGGAGATCCATTCGACTCCGCTCAGGATGACTGATGAGGTAGCGTCCTTTTCTGGATACATTTATGACTCATGAATCTCCATCCTCCATGTATCATTGCCTGCTTACGCCTTTGGCGGAATAGTGCCGGGCGGGTTCTCGTTCGAAAGAGTTATGGCGGGCAGCACAGACGCACCCGGGAGTCTCACTTTTCATGAACCGCAACATCAAGATAGCGATTGACCTCGACGGCGTGCTTACCGAGCATCCCGGACCGCTAGCGCTGGCAGCCAACGACCGGTATGGCCTGACGCTGCCGGAGTCGGCCTTTGTTGATTCGGCCGGCCACTCGGTGTCGCTGGAGACGCGCGAGTGGGTCTACGGAGTCGATGGGCCGGCTTCGAAACTGGTTGCGGCCCCGCAGGCGCGTCAGTTCCTATCGCGGATCGTGGCTGAGTTCGGGGCGGAAAATGTATTTATTATCACCGCTCGGCCAGAGTTGTCGGAGGAGATGACCGCGAAGTGGCTTGGCCAAAACAACCTCGACGTGTGTCCGGTGATCTACACAGATGACAAGGTGGAGGTCGCGCTGCGGCTCGGGATCACCCACGCGGTTGAGGACAGCCAGCGCCACGCGGCCGCCTACGCCGCCGCAGGCATGACCGCGTTCTACCTGATCGACGGTAAAACTCCGGTGCCGGACGGCATCGCCAACCCGGTTATCGACCTACTGGACGCCGCTGCGAGGTTGATTGCCAACAGCCGGCCGGTAACACCGCCGCAACGCCCGAGGATTATCATCAGCGACCCGATCGACCCGGCCGCCCGCGCCGAGCTTGTGCGCGAGGCTGAAGTGACGGACGTCGACGGCACGGATGTCGCCGCGCTCCGAGCTGCCGTGGCTGATGCCGAAGGCTGGGTGGTGCGCAGCGAGACGCTGGTTGATCAGGACACCATTCAGGCAGCCAGCAAGTTGCGGGTGATCGCTCGCGCCGGTGTCGGTGTTGACAACATCGACGTTGCCGCCGCGACCGCAGCTGGCGTGCTGGTTCTGAACGCGCCGGGCTCGAACAGCGTCTCGGCCGCCGAGCACACCATTGCCATTATGCTCGGGCTCTCGCGCCAGCTTACCGACGCGAATGCGTCGATGCAGTCCGGCCAGTGGGAGCGCAAGCGCTTCAAGCCTTTCGATTTCAAAGGCAAGACTGCCGGTATTGTTGGCCTTGGGCGGGTTGGCTGTGAAATTGCCAAACGTCTGGCTGCCTTCGAGATGGACGTTATCGCCCACGATCCCTACGTTCCAATCGAGCGCTTCAGTGAGCTGGGAGTTGAGCCGGTCCCTTTTCTTGATCTTCTGGCGCGCAGCGACATTGTGACGTTCCACTGTCCGCTCACAGACGAGACTCGTGGGATGCTGAACGGAGAAACGATCCAGCTCCTCAAACCGAATGCGCTGGTGGTCAACTGCGCCCGTGGCGGTGTGGTAGATGACGACGCACTGGCCGAAGCGCTGGACTTCGGCCGGATTGCTGGCGCCGGCGTGGATGTCTTTCCACACGAGCCGGTGGAACACACCGTCTTGTCCGGCAGGCCGAACGTCATTCTGACGCCGCACATCGGAGGCAGTAGCGTCGAGGCCCAAGCGGCGGTCGGCGACATCATCAGCCGCACAACGCTGGCAGCGCTGCGTGGCGAGACGGTTCCAAACGCCGTGAACCTGCCGACCTCATCCATCGACGCTGGCGATCTGCGCCGCCTGACGACGATGGCAGGCGCGGCCGGACACCTGTTGAGCGTGCTCGAGCCGGAGACGCCCGAGTCGTTTGTGCTGACGGTGCATGGACGCGCCGCCCAGGACATTGTCGAGTTTGTCCTCACCTCGGCCCTGAGCGAAGCGTTGCGGCGCTGGACGTCCGACCGGGTCACTCCGGTGAACGCCCGGATCGTCGCTGAGCAGCACGGCCTGGAGCTACGCGTCAACTCGGTGGACAGCGGGCCGGCCAACGTCATCGAGTTCGCGTTCGAGGTGCATAACGACCAGACGCACCACGTCACCGTGCGCTGGGACACCGGCCAGGTCGGCATCGTCGAGGTGGACCGCTTCTCGCTGGGCCAACCCCTGGCCGGCGATATGCTCATCACTCACCACCGCGACCGCCCCGGCATCATCGGCCACATCGGCATGATCCTCGGCCAACACGACGTCAACATCGCCGGAATGCAGGTCGGCCGCCACCAGCGCGGCGGCGAAGCCCTGATGGTCCTCAACGTGGACGATGTCATTCCCAAGGATGCCCTGACCGGCATCCTGGCCCTTGACGACATCCAGACGGCCTACGTCGTGTCGTTACCGGCGCCGGAGGTTCCGCGCACGTCGCCGGCTGACGACGAGGCGCTGTCGACCTGACCCAGCCCCGCTTCCCGCGCGCGGACAATGGCCTCGGCGCGGCCGGTAAATTCCAACTTACTCATAATGTTTGAGACGTGGTTACGGACCGTCTTGGGGCTGAGGAAGAGGCGATCGGCGATCTCCGGGTTGGAGTGGCCGCGCGCGAGCATGCCCAGAATCTCGCGCTCGCGCTCGGTGAGCTCTGGAAATGCGGGCCGAGGTAATGGAGCGGGGTTCGCGAAGAAACCGATCAAGCGCTTCGCGATGGCCGGCCCGAAGATTGCGTCGCCGGCAGCGGCGGCTCGGATGGCCCTGAGCATGTCCTCGCGATCCGCGCCCTTGAGCAGATAACCCCGAGCCCCGGCGCGCATCGCGGTGAACAGGAAATGATCGTCCTCATACATGGTGACAACGATTACGCTGATGTGTGGGCTTGCGTTGAGAATACGGCGGGTCGCGTCAATGCCATTCAATCCCGGCATCTGGATGTCCATCAGGACCACGTCTGGTTGGAGCGTCGCGGCCATCGCAACGGCCTCATCGCCGTCCTCGGCCTGGCCAACCAGCTCCATGTCGGCCGCCTCGTGCAGCAGCATGCGCAGTCCGTCGCGGAAGAAAGGATGATCGTCGGCGATAAGGACGCGAATCGATTCTGTCATCCAGGAATTCCTAAGGGTATTCCGGTAACTGTAAACTGTTCGGTGCCATCCAGCGATTCGTCCTGCGCTTCGTAGGGCAGGCGGGCACGAACGAGGGTGCCTCCGCCTGGAGATCGCTCGATGGCGCACGTTCCACCAAGTTCAGCGGCACGCTCACGTATCGACGTGAGTCCGATTCCGCCTAGCCGCGCATCTGGCAGGCCGATACCGTCGTCGCCAATACCAACGAAGAGAATCCTTGCTTCATCGTCACACGCGATGTGGATCGTGCAGTTGCGCGCCTCAGCATGTCGCACAACGTTGGTCAGCGCTTCCTGGACGATGCGATACGCGGCGACCTCGACAGCGGCGGGCAGTGGAGGCAAGAGCCGAGGCACATCGATGATAATGCTCATGCGGCCATCAGTATTGCCGAACTGGGCGGCCGTCTCCCGCAGCGCGCCAGCCAGACCAAGCTCGTCGAGTGCCGGTGGGCGCAGTTGATAGACCAGCCGGCGGATGTCGGCAACCGCTGTCTGGGACTGGTTTTTCAAGTCACCTAGGAGCGCAACGGCCCGGGCGGGGTCCCGGTCAACCAATCCGCGCGCGATGTCGAGCTTGAGCGTGAGACCTCCAAGGACAGGTCCAAGTCCGTCGTGCAGGTCGCGCCGCAACCGGCGGCGCTCCTCCTCGCGCGCAGTCACCAGGCGTTCACGGGCAGCTTGCAAGCTGGCATTCGAACGCTGCAGGTCGGCGGTGAGTAGTACGGCGTGGACAACGATTCCGGCCTGACGGGCAAGCTCGTCGAGTAGACGCCGATCCGGTGGAGTGAACGACGCTCCTGTTCCGCGTGCAGCCAGAATGAACTGGCCGACCTGCTCTCCGCGATACACCAGAGGCAGAGTCAACGTCTCGCCGCGAGGTGCGCCAAACGTTGCGGCGCTGATGAAGCCCTGCTCGTGCCGGAGTGTGATTGCCGCGTAGGAGAGTTTGAGCGCCTGGGCCGTCGTCTCAACAATCGTGGGCAACACAGACTGAGGATCGAGCGTGGCCTCCAGGCG
>JACCZH010000279.1 GCA_013696045.1 Chloroflexia bacterium | reverse complement strand
GGACATCGCCACGCGCTTCGGCAAGAACCTTGCCCATCTCTTCCGTCATTGCGCGGGCAAGCACTTCCTTGCGCTCTATCAGCATCTGACCAATTCGATACAGAATCTCGCCGCGCCGAGGCGCCGGAAACAGACGCCATTTCTTGAAGGCCTCCGTCGCGGCGGCCACTGCGGCGGCAACATCCTCCACACCACTCTTCGCAAAGGTTCCAATCAGCTCACCGTTTGCCGGGTTCGAGCGCTCAAACTCAGCCCCGCTCCTCGCGTCCACCCATTGACCGCTAATGTAATTCTTGAACTCAGCCATGCGCTCATCCTCCCATCGCCTGTTCCAGGTTTTGGAACAGATCGTCTTCCCTTGGATCCAAAACCATCAGCCAATTCGGCAGTGTAGCAGACCGTTTGAGAAGGCCCAAAAAGGAGAATGCTAGACTTAAGGAACGCTTTGCCCTGCAGGGCAACCTCGAGTCGCCGCAAATCGCAAACGAGAATGCACGCATGAACGAGACTGGCTACGTGTCCGAACCTGATCCGCCGGGCGAAATGCCTGACTGGCTCTCGGCCGTCGCTCTGGCCTTCGCAATCGCGATCCTCCTTGTCGTGTTCGTCTGGATCATCGTTCGTCTCGAACCGATCCTGAGCGATTTCGTCGCATCGGAACAACCAATAGTGACAGTTACACCAACAGAATAGAACGCCGTCAATCCCAGCTATCGTCGGCAGACGGATATGCGCCAGGCCGTTGAAACGGCACATTTTGCTATACTGCCAACGGCATTACGGTCAACATGCACTACATCTAAACACCCGTCAAAGGAGATTAAATGCAGCAGGTGACAATCGTCGGACTCGGTCTTATCGGCGCTTCCATCGGTCTCGGACTCAAGCGTTGGGCAACCAACGATGGCAAACGAACTGCGGTGCTCTCTGTCACCGGGTTTGACACCAACCTCGAACATCAGAACTATGCGAAGAAAATCCACGCGGTTGACCGGACGGAGTGGGATTTGCCGCGCGCGGTCCGCGACGCGGACATGGTTATCATCGCTGTGCCCCCGCTCGCCGTGCGCGGCGTGATGGAAGCTCTGGCCGACATGCTTAAACCGGGCGCAGTTGTCACCGACGTCACATCAACCAAAGCTGACATCATGCAATGGGCTGCCGACATCCTTCCAAGCCACATCCATTTCATCGGTGGTCATCCAATGGCCGGCAAATCGCAGAGCATTGAGGGAGCCGAGGCCGACCTCTTTCAGTCGGCGACGTGGTGTGTGGTTCCATCGGTTACGGCCGACGAGAACGCAGTCCAAACGGTGCTCGGCATGGTCAGCGCGCTAGGCGCCGAGCCGTCGTTCGTGGACGCTCACGAGCACGATGGTTTTGTTGGCGCCGTAAGTCACTTGCCATTCATGCTCTCAATTGCCCTGATGCATTCTGTCAGTAGCGACCCTGCCTGGCGCGACATGAAGCAGCTATCTTCCACAGGATTCCAAGATGTATCGCGCCTTTCCGGCGGCAGTGCTGAGATGCACCGCGATATCTGCGTCACCAACCGCGAGGCCATCGTGCGGTGGATGGGCGAAGCGATTGACGATCTCCAGCACATGCGCTCGCTTGTTGCGGCTGGCACTGACGAGGCCGACGAAACGTTACTTAGTCTCTTCGACGAGGCGCGCGACGCGCATGCTTCATGGGCCACTACCGAACGACGCGGCGGTGAGCTCGTTCAGGACACAGACAAAGAACTCTCCAACGTAAGCATGACCGGCCAATTCAACCAGATGTTGTTCGGCTCGATGTTTCGCCGTAAACCCCGTCTTGGAAATGAAACAGAGCGCGAGAAACGTGACGGAAAGCAGAACAACTCCCGTCGCTAGTCATCATCCAGGCACAAGACAACAGGAGGGCCAGCGGCCCTCCCGTTTGGATATTTTGTCCCCGATGTGCAATTTATGGGACGAGCGCCCACTCGCGAGGCAGTCGATAGTGATAGAGAGTGCGCGTCGGTTTGCCTGACTCTCTGACCCGGCCACGGTCGTTGCGCTGGATCTCCCAGTAACTGTTCTGAACCTGGACAATCCGCCTGGCCGTGAGGTTGAAGATAATCAACCCCGCCTGTGCCGGTTGCGAGCTGGCCGCCCGTGTGGTCTCGTTATACACGCGAAAAGGCGGCAGATTGTCGGGATCGGTATGGGAAATCTGCCTCTCGATCGCTCGGGTATTTTCAGAAACATTGTGCTCGTCAAACACCGACAATCCGCGTAGAACATGTGCGACAAACTCGGCATCGTAGCGACGCGCATATTCCATCATCTCGCGCAGTGATTGCGGCTCCCTGGCACAGGCTGCGACCATCATCTTGATCGCATGGCCCGGACCAACGAAACTTGTGGTGCCGTGTTCGTCTGTCACGGTATATCGAATCAGAGACACGTTCGAAGGCTCCTCTTTAGCGGTTGGTACATGTAGAGCGTCTTAGGAAGCTTAACCTGACGTCCTGAGGCGTTGCTGCCAACCGGACGGGTTCGCAACTTTACCACGTAGGCCCGTTCCGAAAAATTGTCGGGTTCATGTCACTGCAAACCGCCGATCCTGTGTACACTATGGATGGGTACAGTTCGGAGATCTCGATCACTTTCACCGCGCCCGGAGCGAGTAGATTTGTCGACCGCGCTGTGCTCAGCGCAAGGAAGCTCAGGGCTGCCTCACTCACTCTTACCGCGCCCGAAGGGTGGACACCATGACAGATAAGCGTTACAGCAAGGTCGAGGAAGAAATCATTCAGATTCTCGATCAAATGGATCGAGAATCTCCCCCCGCGCCTCCCGCCAATCTGGTTACTTTTCGGCCACGAACCAAGCCATCGCAACGGCAGATTTACACAGACCGGCTGAAAGCCTCAGGCGCTAGTCCCTTGACGAGAGTGCGCCGCTACTCATCAGGATCGTGGGTTGGCGTAGGTGTGGTGGCCGCCCTGTTCGCCTGGCAGCTGTCGCGCTTCTCTGGAGCATTGGCAATGGTTGCCGTGGTGTTGAGTATTCTGGCGTTCGTGGCGGCACTCTATACCCGCCGCGGCGGTGGAGCTATTGGTCTCCCGCCGTCTGCTCCAACAACCAAACGCTGGAGAGGACGCGACATTGATTTTGACAGTTCGCGCCGATCATCCGTCGCAGACCGAACACGCAACTGGGGACGCAAGAGGAAGGATCCTCGGCGCTAGGTACCTGCAGCCTTTTACCAAGGAGTTCACGCGCGGGGAGCAACATGGAGTCGTATGCCGAAAATCGTAAGTGACATCGTTGACACTTATCTATTCCGCACGGTCAACGCGCGGGTACAGTTCCTGGTGGTGCGGCGACGGCCGGACGTGGCTATGGGTGATACCTGGCAGTCTATTCACGGCAAGATCGCGCGTGATGAAACCGCGGTCGAAGCAGCCAGGCGAGAGATTGAAGAGCATACCGGCATCACTCCGACCCAGATGTACACCGCTGATTACATCAGCCAGTTCTACGATCATGTAACCGACACCATCGTCCTCGCGCCAACCTTCGCCGCTAAAGTGCCAGCCCGGGCGAAGCCGAAATTGTCGGCCGACTACATTGATTACGCCTGGTGCGACCTTGAGGAAACAACCGGACGCCTGATGTGGTCGGCTCAGCGTTGGGCGGTGCGTCACATCTACGATGTAATCGCGATGGGTGGCGACGACGCCGAACTCTATACCCTCTAGAGAAGCCGTCCGTTCGGTATACTTCTCCCCGCTGACGCCGGCCTCGAACCGGCTGAATCTTCTGTCACGGAGCGGAGTGCCCGTCCTTGCCGCCATTCAAAATCGTTTCCGACATGCAACCAACCGGAGACCAACCTCAAGCCATTTCTGAACTCGTTGCTGGCATTGAAACTGGCGCGAAACGACAGACGCTGCTCGGCGTTACCGGCTCCGGCAAGACGTTCACCATGGCCAACGTCATCGAGCGCACGCAACGCACTACCCTCATTCTTGCCCATAACAAGACCCTGGCGGCCCAACTCTACAGCGAGCTGAAGGAATATTTCCCGGACAATGCCGTCGAGTATTTCGTTTCGTATTATGACTACTATCAACCAGAAGCCTACATCCCGAGCACTGACACCTACATCGAAAAAGACTCCGCGATCAACGAAGAGATCGATAAGTTACGTCACGCGGCTACACGAGCGTTGCGTAGCCGCAAAGACGTGATTATAGTCGCGTCTGTGTCCTGCATCTATGGGCTCGGAGCACCCTCTGACTACGACGAGCAAACCGTTGTTCTAAAGCGCGGCCTGCAGGTGCGTCGAGATCGCATTCTGCGGCATCTCATTGATATTCAGTACGACCGCAACGACCTGACACTGGTGCGTGGCACGTTCCGAGTACGCGGTGACACGCTTGAGATCTATCCGGTTTACGAAGAGTTGGCGGTGCGCGTCGAATTCTTTGGTGATGAGATCGAGCGTATTGTCGAACTAGACCCACTTACCGGAGAGATCCTGTCTGAGAAAAACGAGATCGACATCTTCCCCGCGCGTCACTTTGTTACCACCAACGATAAGCTGGCTCTCGCCATCGGTGACATCGAAAAAGAGCTGAAGGTACACCTGAAGGGGCTTGATGCCGATGGGAAGGTTCTCGAAGCGGCGCGCCTTCGACAGCGAACGATGTACGATCTGGAGATGCTGCAGGAGACCGGATACTGTGCCGGCGTTGAGAACTACTCTCGCCATCTCGCCCGCAGGCATCCGGGTCAGCAGCCATGGACATTGCTCGATTATTTCCCACCTGACTTCTTGATGATCGTCGATGAATCCCACATGTCGCTTCCCCAGGTGAGGGGCATGTACGCCGGAGATCGATCCCGTAAAGACATGCTAATAGAGCACGGGTTCCGGTTGCCTTCGGCGCGCGACAATCGGCCGCTCACCTTCGACGAGTTTCAGAGCCATCTGGACCAGGCTGTTTACGTCTCCGCCACGCCAGGTCCATACGAGATGGAGCATTCGGCGCAGGTTGTCGAGCAAGTAATTCGCCCAACCGGTCTCATCGACCCGGCAATCTCCGTGCGTCCAACCAAAGGTCAGATCGACGATCTCCTCGAAGAGCTACATACTCGCATCAATCGTGGCGAGCGAGCGCTTGTCACCACACTCACCAAGAAGATGGCTGAGGACCTGTCCGACTATCTGAAGGAATCCGGAATCCGCACGCACTATCTTCACTCCGAGATTGACACGCTCGAGCGCATCGAGATTCTGCGCGACCTTCGTCTGGGTATCTATGACGTGGTGGTGGGAATCAACCTACTCAGAGAGGGACTTGACCTTCCCGAAGTTTCAATGGTTGCGATTCTGGATGCCGACAAGGAAGGTTATCTGCGGTCCGAAACATCGCTGATCCAGACCATCGGCCGCGCCGCGCGTCACGTCGAAGGCCACGTCGTGATGTATGCTGACAACATGACCCACTCGATGAAGGCCGCCATCGACGAAACCTATCGTCGCCGAGCGATCCAGGTAGCACACAACGAGGCCAACAACATCACCCCGCGCACCATTGTGAAGGAAATTCGGGATCTCACCGAGCGCATCAAGCTCGTCGCGGAGGACTCTCCGGTATACTCTGCCGACGCGCCCAACGGGGCGATCTCCCAAATACCGCCTGATGAGCTGGCGCGCCTCATCAAGGATCTGGAGCATCAGATGAAGGGTGCCGCCAAACAGCTTGAGTTTGAAAAAGCCGCGCTTCTCCGTGATCAGGTGGTTCACTTGCGGCGCGTCCAGGAAGTATTGTAACCCCACACCCCTATCCTGCATTACACCAAGGGAACCCGTAACTGCGGCCAGACGAAGGGACCATAATACCGATGCGAGATTCGCAACGCATGGGCGACCGAGGGCCACGCCCTCAGGCGCGCCCGTTTGGCTCGTCTGGATTGGCGGCAATGTTAGCCATCGGCGTGTTCTTTGTGGCGCTGGTCGTGGCTGGTGTTCTCGTGCTTGGTGACGACGATGATTCCGGGGAGTTCGCTCTCTCAGATGCCACGGCGACAGCCACGACGGGCGATGTGGGCAATGCACTCGTTACAACAACGCCAACATCGCTATCAGATCCTGGTGTTTCTCCCACGTTGACAACTGGCGTCCCTGCGGTAACCCCGCGGACATTTCCAACGCTAACGCCAGCGCCGACTTCAACCCCGGACCCTGCTATTGATGAGCCAACGTCGATTCCTGATCCGGAGAATGTTGAGCCGACAGCAACCGCGAACAACGCACCGGATGATGATGCAACGCTTGAGCCAGAAGACGACCCAGCCGAGCCGGTCGAGGAGGCGCCGCCGCCAGTTGAAGAACCATTGACAGGCGAGTTCGGCTTTCTACCGCCCCCACAACTCCCAAGTGGCGGCACGGGGCAATCATTAACTCTCAATTACCAGCTCGGGACCTCGCTGGAACTCGTGCCGACCACCGGAACGGTCTATCTTGCTGAATGGCCGTCGTATACGACGGACGAGGTCGCTACGATGGCGGCCAACCTTGGGATAGACGGCGACGTTGTCGAGCAGGGCGCGGGGGTTTTCAGTGTAAGCGACGATGACAGCTCCCTCTTCGTTTCGTCCACCATCATTGAATACGGAGCCGCTTCTGCGGGGGGCGAAGACACAGTGCCGTCCGCTGATGTCGCAGTCGACGCTGCCTGGTCCTGGTTTTCGGCCACGGGTATCGGAGGTATAGCGGCTGGTAGCGCCGAAGTTATAGCTCGCGAGGAAGATTCGGGCTTGGCGGTCGTTGCGCTATGGCCCGAATATCCAGTGCCAAACCTCGCCCCGACGCCGGGCGCACGGATCAAGGTATCTGCCGGCGGTGTCGTTGAAGAAGCCCACGTTGAATGGCCGGTAAATCTCGTCGGTTCAGAATACGGTATGACTCCGGCACTCGATCTCTGGGAGGCTTTGCGCAACGGTCAGGCATTCGTGTCCGCTGACCTCTCTGAGTCTGGCCCAGGCTCAGGGACGGTCACAATCACCGACATCTCCATCGCCTACACTGTTTCCGGCAGCCCGTATGATGCGCAATACATTGTGCCGCTTGTTGTCTTCGGCGGCACGGCGACAATCAACGGCAGCAGTGTCTACGTCTCGGCCTACGTGCCTGCCGTCTATCATCAAGGAAACCCACTCGGATGAAAACATACGTCGTGCCTGTCATAACGGTGATTGTCGTCCTGACTATCGTGCTCGGCGCGATTCTCATACCTCTGAGGTCTCCGGCTTCACAGGAGGTTGAGGCGAAGGCGCTCTTACGCTGGGGATATTATGTCACCTACGCGGACAACTCAAAGACTTCGCTGGAGTCAAACCTGGACCAGCTGGACGTGGTGTCTCCCTATTACTATCACCTCACGCCCAACGGCTCGCTAAAGGAGTTTGATGAGCCCGAGACAACGGCGACAATACGCGCTAACAGCAACGCCAAGATTCTACCGATCGTCCAGAACGAGGCACGTTGGGATGATTTCACGAAGATGATGAAGACGCCTGAGCAGCGTCAGGCCGCGGTTGAGCTTCTTGTTGACCTTGTAGAAACTAAGCACTATGACGGCATTCATATCGATTTCGAAGCGATCAACGCCGCTGACAGCGATCTCCTGACAGATTTCATGAAGCGGCTTTCAGAAGCGTTTCGACCTCGTGGGTTAATCACGTCTCAAGCGGTGATTCCGCGGTTGTCAGACAGGTCCACTGTCTGGGGCGGTGCATACGACTTCGCGAAGCTGGCCCAGCATAACGACTACATCGTCATCATGGCCTACGACCACACCCCTGTCGGTTCGACAACCCCTGGTGCGGTAGCCCCGCTCACCTGGGTGCGTGAGGCCATCTCATACACCTCCAGCCAGATCCCGGAGTCCCAGCTCATCCTAGGGGTTCCGTTTTATGGTTATGACTGGAATACCGCTGATGGACCTCCCGCAACAGCGGTAACCTACGATCGGGCCATGGAGCTTTCAAGACGACCTGGGGCGACCTCCGGCTACAGCGCCGACGAGAGTTCTCCATGGGTGCGCTACACCGACGACGATGGCGATCCGCACGAAGTGTGGTTTGAAAACTCGGTAAGCTTTGAGGAGAAGTTGCAAGCCGCAATGGATTACGACCTGGCTGGCTTCGCAGCCTGGAGGCTTGGGCACGAAGATCCTGACAACTGGCGGGTCGTCGCGAATCTGGAGACGCCGGCAAGTCCGTTGAGCCCGCGATCCGATACAGCGACGAGCCGGTATTTTAGCGAGACCGGTCACACCCTCACAGACCAGTTCCTGAGGTACTGGGAATCTAATGGCGGCCTATCTCGCTTCGGGTATCCACGCACCGAGCCCTTTGTCGAGTACGATCCTTTCGTTGGCCAGAGCTATCTCGTTCAATATTTCGAGCGTGCCCGGTTCGAATTGCATCCAGAGTTCGCGGGCACCGAGTATGAGGTTTTGCTCGGCCATACTGGGCGCTGGGCACTTCAAGAACAGCGCGGCATCGATCCCTGGGAAAGCGCGGGACCGCCCCAGCCGGGAAAGCGATATTTTGAGGAAACAGGTCATTCTATGAGCCCGTTATTTGAAGCGCATTGGGAAACGCGCGGCGGACTCAATCACTTTGGATATCCGATCAGCGACGAGTTCACTGAAACGAACCTCGAAGACGGCGCAGACTACACTGTCCAGTACTTCGAACGCGCCCGTTTTGAATACCACCCTGAGTTCGCCGGCACTGAGTTTGAGGTACTGCTTGGACTCCTTGGAAACGAAATGCTCAGAGAAAGAGGTTGGATACGTTGACCGGAAAGACCGCCGCTCCAAAGCGCATTCTAGTGCTGAATGGCCCCAACCTTAACTTGCTCGGCAAACGCCAGCCTGAGATCTATGGACTGAATACCCTCAAAGAAATTGAAGCGGCCATGCGTGACGCGGCAACCGAACGCGATTTCGAGCTCGTGGCGTTTCAGTCCAACTTCGAAGGGCAACTCATTGAGCATATTCACAAGTTTGGCTGGATTTGCTCTGGTATCATCATCAATCCGGGGGCGTTAACCCATTACAGTATCGCCCTTCGGGACGCGCTTGCGGCAGTGCCAGCGCCGGCGATTGAGATTCATCTTTCGAACACGGCGGCGCGCGAGGAGTTCAGGCACCACTCGGTCATCGCGCCAGTGTCGCTCGGAACGATAGCCGGACTTGGCCCGAGCGGCTATGTTCTGGCACTGCATTATTTGATGGATTTCGCCGGCACCGAGGAGAGTCAACAGGGTGACAGCAGCTAAGCAACGCGTAGAAGCAGTCCGTCAAAAATTTGGACCCGCTGGAATTGACGGGCTACTCGTTACTCACCCGACCAACCGTCGCTACTTGACCGGCTTCACCGCTGACGACACTCCTCCGAACGAGTCATCCGGCCACCTTGTCGTCGGACGCGACGACATCGTGCTGGTTACGGGATCAGTCAACGTTACCCAGGCTGAGGCACAGGCTCCACATGTGCGGGTGGTGAATCGCGACCCGTCCTGGCCAGCCTGCGACGCTGCGCTCATCCTGGAGCTAGGTATCCACCGCATCGGATATGAGGCAGACGCCATCCTCGAAAGCGTCCATCGTGGCATTGGCGATGCGCTTACTGCCGAGAACCATCAATTCGAGTGGGTTCCCGTCGACGGCATGGTCGACGAGTTCCGTGCCGTTAAGTCGTCCGACGAGATCGCGCTTATCAGGAGAGCGTTTGAGATTACGAACGCCGCTTTTGAGCGTGTTGCTCCCACCATTGAAGCTGGCCAAACAGAAGCTGAAGTCGCGTGGAAAATCCATCAGGCGTTCATCGAGCTCGGGGCCGAAGGCCCCGCCTTCCCGACAATCGTTGCCGCTGGCACAAACGCCGCGCGACCCCACCACGAGCCGGGTGAGACAATCATCGCCGACGGTCAGCCGATTGTTATTGACATGGGCGCGAAGTATCAAGGGTATTGCGCGGATCTCACCCGCACGGTTTGGGCCGGAGAGCCGGACGAGCAGCTCAAGACGGTTTACCCGCTGGTCGCTGCAACCGTCGAACATGTCTTTGAGAGACTGAGCGCGGGCGTCAAAGGTAATGAGATGGATAGCGCAGCCCGGGACTATATCGACCGGCATGGCTTCGGCGAGGCATTTACTCATGGACTTGGGCACGGTGTAGGGCTGCGTGTTCACGAAGCGCCGTCGTTTAGTAAAAAGTCCGAGGACATCCTGGCTCCCGGAAATGTCGTGACCATCGAGCCAGGCGTGTATCTCCCGGAGTGGGGTGGCGTGCGCGTCGAGGATGTCGTGTTGATCACTGAGGACGGCTTCGAGATACTGACCACAGCATCGAAGATGAACATCTAACACCCGCAACACGAACGGAAAGGCATACTGAGATGATCGATACCGGTGGCCTGAGAAAGGGCCTCATCATCGAGCACGAGGGAGAGCTCCTCAAGATCAATGACTTCCAGCACGTTAAACAGGGGCGGGGCAGTGCATTTGTCCGGGT
>JACCZH010000278.1 GCA_013696045.1 Chloroflexia bacterium | reverse complement strand
TGCAGAGTCCTCAACCGCTACCCCCATTGCTGTAAGCCGATCGCGCACTGTGTCTGCCAGTTCCCATTGCCGGCCCGCGCGCAATTCCGTTCGAAGCTCGACCAGCAGGTCGATAAATGGTCCAGCTTCGCTGGACTGACCATCCTCATCAACGACATCGAGTCGCAACCCAAGAATACCGGCCAGCTCCAGCATCGCGTGCTGCGCGGCGGCCCGGTCAGAGCTTTCTGACTGGTTTGCCAGACGCGCCAGATCGAAGAGCACGGAGACGGCAACAGGCGAGTTGAAATCGTCGTCCATTGCAGTCTGGAACTGCTCCTTCGCCGCCTCAATGTCCGACGCGACGCTGGCGGACGGCGCGCCGTCCAGCTCGGCACGATTTCGGAGGGCGGTCTGGAGCCGTTCAAGTCCGCGTTTCGCCGACTGAACACCTTCCTCGGAATAGGTGAGTGGGTGACGGTAGTGCGTTTGGAGCACATACAATCGAAACGCCATCGCGTTGCCTGCATCGAGCAGCTCGCGAATCGTCACCAGGTTGCCGATGGATTTGCTCATCTTCTCGCCGCCAAGCTGGAGCAAGGCGTTGTGCATCCAGTAACGAGCGAAGGGGCGCGCATCCGGGAACGCCTCGGACTGGGCTATCTCGTTTTCATGATGCGGGAAGATCAGATCAGCGCCGCCACCGTGAATGTCGATCTTGTTGCCCAGGTAGCGCCGCGCCATGACCGAGCACTCAATGTGCCAGCCAGGGCGGCCCGGGCCCCAGGGGGAATCCCAGGCCGGTTCTCCGGGCTTGGCGGCCTTCCAGAGGACGAAGTCCATCGGATGGCGCTTGCGCTCGTCCACCTCGACGCGAGATCCGGCCAGCAAGTCTTCAATCTTGCGATGGCTCAGCTTGCCGTACCCGTCAAAGTGGGTGACTGCGTAGTTGACGTCGCCGCCTTCGACCGGATAGGCATAGTTACGCTCGATCAGGCCCTCGACCATCTCAACCATGTGCTGGACTTCTTCGGTCGCCCGTGGATAGTAGGTGGCCGGAAGAACGTTCAGCGCGGCGATCTCTTCGGTGAAGCTGTCGATCAGGCGGTTGGCGAGATCGAGCGGCTCTACGCCTTCCTGGGCGGCGCGGGCGATTATTTTGTCATCGATGTCAGTGTAGTTCTGGGCATGATAGACGGTATAACCCTTCCACTCAAGGTAGCGGCGGATGATGTCAAACGTGATGGCCATGAGTCCGTGGCCGATATGGGCGTCTGAGTACGGCGTCGTGCCGCAGACGTACATCCGGACAACGCCTGGCTTCAACGTCTCAAACGCCTCTTTGCGGCGGGCCATGGTGTTGTACACAGAGAGTGTCATCGTTTGTTCTCCGGTTTGCTTTGGGCCTCAAACGGCCTTGTCTAATCTCAACAGAGCAAAAGAAAAACGGGGGTCGGCTTATCGTAGCCTATCCCCCGTCGTGCATCGCGGCTTGTGGATCTCCACCGTGACCGGTGGAGAGATGGTTTTAGGTATCTGCCGTGGTCTTTGCTTCGACCTTCGGCTTCGCGGGCTCAGTGGTTGTCTTGGCCGAATCGCTCTTGTCGCTCTTGGCCGAGTCGGACTTGTCACTCTTGGCGGCGCCGTCAGAAGCTCCGTTAGATTTGCGACTGTCGTTTATGTACCACCCAGAACCCTTGAAGATAACCCCTGCCGGATGCATGACGCGTCGGATGGAGCCCGTACACTCCGGACAAACCGTGAGTGCGTCGTCAGACCAATTCTGGCGCGTGTCAAAACGATGACCGCACTGTCCACATGCGTATTCGTAGATCGGCATCTGCGGATAGCTCCCTAAGCATGGCTGAATACACTGCTAATCAACGCCCAAGTATACCTTATGGACGCCATTATCATTGATGATTTTACACATCCAGCGGAGTCATTTCGTCCCAATTTGGGCCACAGGACGTGTCCACTCCGAGCGGAACCGATAGCTTGGCGGCGTCTGTCATCACGCGGCGCACAAGTTCGGAGAGAGATTCTACCTCAGAAAGCGGAGTTTCGAAGATCAGCTCATCGTGGACCTGGAGCAGCATCCGGCCCCGGAGTTTGGATTTGGCGAGCTCCGAATCGACATCAAGCATGGCGATTTTCATGATGTCGGCCGCAGTGCCTTGAAGCGGCATATTGACTGCGGCTCTTCCCGCGCCCTGGCGGCGTGGTCCTCTCGTGGCAATATCTGGCAGGTATCGTCGCCGTCCATAGAGCGACGACACATAACCGTCGCGAACGGCCCGTTCGAGCGTGCTATCGAGGTACTTGCGCACTCCCTGGAAGCGCTCCATGTAACGCTCGATAAAGCTTTGGGCGTCGGACCGGCTCATGCCGGTGTCACGTGACACGCCGTAGGCCTGCATGCCGTACATAATGCCGAAGTTGACCGCCTTGGCTGTCGAGCGCTGGTTGGATGTCACCTCGTCTATCGGGACGTCGAATACTTCCGCAGCCGTGGTGGCGTGAATGTCCTGACCCTCTCGAAATGCATCGACGAGAGCCGGATCTTGACTGTAGTGGGCCATCAGTCTCAGCTCCATTTGCGAATAATCCGCCCCGAGGAAGACCGTTTCTTCGTCAAATGGCCGTTTACCTTCACGGTTGTCAGCCACGAATGCACGCCGCACGCGGCGACCCACGGCGCTGCGAACCGGGATGTTCTGAAGGTTGGGATCGACGGACGAGAGCCGGCCGGTCGCTGCGATGGTCTGGTTATAGGTGGTGTGAATTCGTCCTGATTCAGGACTCACCTGGTTGGGAAGAGCATCCACGTAGGTGGACTTGAGCTTCGTGAGCGCTCGGTACTCAAGAACGGCATCTACCGCATCGTGCGCGCCCCGCAGATTTTCAAGCACATCCTGACTGACGGAATAGCCGGTCTTGGTCTTGCGGCCGGACGGCAATCCGATCTCTTCGTAGAGGACGTTGGCCAGCTGCGCGGGTGAGTTGATGTTGAACTCGTGGCCAACAGCCTCAAAGATAGTGCTCTTGAGCTCGCCGATCTGCCCTTCCAACTGGTTGCTCAGATCCTTGAGCAGCTCGGTGTCGAGGGCGATGCCGGTGCGCTCCATTTTCACCAGCACCGGGATTAGTGGCAGCTCGATACTGCGGAGGAGGTCTTCCTGGTCGCGGGCCTTGAGCTCTTCCCTGAAGGCAGGACATAGACGCAGTGTCGCTTCCACATCGGCGGTGGCGTACTCGGCCGCTCGCGGAGCTTCGATCTGGTCCATTGTGGTCTGCGTCTTGCCTCTGCCGATCAGGTCGGTAATCGGCGTCATTTGCCAGCCTAGCCGTTGAAAGGTGAGGTCCTTGAGGCCGTAGGTCGTCTCGCCAAGCAAATAGGCGGCCAGCATTGTGTCGAACTCGATTGTAATGCCTTCGTAACCGTGACGGTTCAGGACGGCAAGATCGAACTTGCCGTGGTGGGCGACGATGCTCTTGTGCGCGCGTAGAGCGGTCCCGATGATCTCCCGCGCTCGCTCGGGATCGGCGTTCGGACCGCCGGAATGGCGCAGCGGAATGTAACAGGCGTCGGTCTCGGACGTCGCGATCGCGATGCCCACCAGACCGCACAAGACGGGATGGGTTCCATCGGTCTCGACATCGACGGCGACGTGCGGCGCGTTGCGGATCTGCCCGGCGAGCTCTTTTAGCTCGGATTCCGACGCCGCGAGTTTCCAATCTGCTTGCTGGCCGGATGATTGGGACCCTGTGCCGTCGCCGTCAGTCAAGCGTGACGAATCAGGGAGACGGTCTGGAAGTGTGCGGAACTCCAGCTCGCGAAAGAGGGCAATTGCTCCTTCGCGATCATAATCGTGGACCGTGCAACGTTCTATCTCAAGCTCAACCGGCACATCGCGCACTATGGTTGCAAGCTCCAGGCTCTGGAGGGCCGACTCGCGGTTATTCTCGATCGCGTTGCGGGCACGGGGAGGAGCGATCGCTTCAGTCTGGGAGAGCAGCTCGTCCAGCGACGCAAACTGACCAATCAACGCTTTTGCCGTTTTGTCGCCAATACCGGGCACACCAGGTATGTTGTCTGATTTATCGCCAACCAGAGCTTTGTATTCGGCTACACGCTCCGGGCCAAATCCATAGCGCTCCAGCACCGCGTCACGATCGAACATGCGGTACTCACCGAAACGCTGCGCCCCTGGCATCACTACCGAGACATGGTCATCCACAAGCTGCAACAGGTCACTGTCGCCGGTGACGACATAGGCTTCGTAACCCTGTTCGCCGGCCTGGCGTGAGAGTGTCCCGATCACGTCGTCGGCCTCGAAACCCTCCGCTTCATAAACCGGGACGTTCAACGCCGTCAGGACTTCTCGTATCCGGTCGAGTTGCGGCTTCAGCTCCTCAGGCATTGGAGCTCGATGGGCTTTGTAATCGGCATAGCTGTCATGGCGGAACGTTCTGCCGACATCAAACGTTACTAAGAGGTAATCGGGTTTGTGAGATCTGAGGACGTCGAGCAGCATGGATGTAAAACCAAATGTCGCGTTGGTGATCTCCCCCGAAGCAGTGGCAAGACTGGGAGGCAGGGCGAAGAAGGCCCTGAATGCCAGGCCATGCCCATCAACCAGGACAAGACGCTTCCTTCGGTCTTTCGATTTCTCGGTGGGTTTGACCACGGTTTTGCTCACTTTGCTTTACCTCTCAAATTACCGGTCCATTATAGGCTCCTCATGCTGGGTGCGGAATCCCGAAAACCGCCATATGGGCTCCCGCGTAGAGCACATTGACGTAAGCGCGCCAAGAATTAGCGTCAGGTTGCTATAATCTATGGTTGTGAAGAGGTACACACATGATCGGCCGCCACCGCGACTTACGACGATCCCAGGCCCGGTTTCACCGGGTCAACGCTCGTGGACTTGCGAACACGCTGGCAATGCCGAGCATAAACTCAACCTGGCCCACACGCCCAATCATGCAATGACAGTGCGGCGCCCTCTCAGGCCGCGGTAAGGGAGCAGAATGGAATCGGTTCAACAACTCGCAGATCAGGTGGCGGACAACGTCGGCCGCGTTATCGTCGGCAAAAATCGTGAAGTGCGGCTGGTGCTCATCGCGTTGCTCTGCCGGGGACACGTTCTTATCGAAGATGTTCCGGGCGTGGGCAAGACGGTTCTGGCGAAGTCGATTGCCCGCAGCGTTGGTTGTGTCTTCAAGCGTATTCAGTTCACTCCGGACCTCTTGCCCAGTGACGTCACTGGGGTCAGCATTTTCAACCAGCAGACCATGAACTTCGAGTATCGTCCCGGCCCGATTGTGGCCCAGATTGTTCTGGCGGACGAGATCAACCGTGCCACGCCAAAAACGCAATCTGCCCTGCTTGAGGCGATGGAGGAAGCCCAGATCACCGTTGACGGCACAACGCACCCGCTTCCGACCCCTTTCGTGGTGCTGGCCACCGAAAATCCCATCGAGTATGAAGGAACCTTCCCGCTGCCAGAAGCGCAGCTTGACCGCTTCCTGGTCCGGCTTTCCCTTGGCTATCCGGGCCGTGCGAACGAACTCCAGATTCTGGAGAATCAGAAGCAGACCCATCCTCTTGAAGCGATTGGCCAGGTTGTTACTAACGACGATCTCATCGCCGCGCAGAAAGCGATCAAGGACGTTCACGTCGACCAGCGGCTCAAGGAGTACATGGTCGATCTCGTGGAAGCCAGCCGGCAGCACGAGCAGGTGTATCTGGGAGCAAGCCCGCGCGGGTCGCTCGCGCTGTTTGACACGTCCCGGGCCTGGGCTGCCATGCAGGGACGGGATTTCGTGACGCCGGATGACATCAAGGATCTTGCCGAGCCAGCACTGGCACACCGCATTATCGTGAGTCCGGCTGCGCGGATGCGCAATATCGATGCTCGTGGCATCGTGCGCGAGATCCTGTCTACTGTCACGGTCCCTGGAGCACAGCAGGCCGCAGTGCCGGCTGAAGTTGGCCGCAGCTGGCGGTCCCGCCGGGGCGACTGATGAACGCGGTAAAACTCGTCGTCGTTGCCGGTATCATCCTGATTCTGTCGCAGCTCAACCAGTGGGAGATCCTGGACAAGGTCTTCTTCACGGTCATCGGTGTCATTCTGGTGGCCTGGCTCTGGAGCTGGTTCAGCCTGCGTGACGTAACGGTAACGCGTGAGACCAAAGCCGACCGGGCGCAGGTGGGCCAGTCGTTCATGGAACGCATCAGGATTGTTAATGCCGGCAGGCTCTCGAAACTCTGGGTAGAGATCATCGATCAATCGGACATGCCGGGGCACAAGGTGTCGCGGGTGGTCCATCTGGGTCCGAATGACTCCCAGCGCTGGCGAGCGGAAACCACCTGTGGCCGGCGCGGCCGCTTTCGGATAGGGCCGCTTGTCCTGCGTAGTGGCGACCCATTCGGGTTATTTCCGAGATTCCACGTTGTTCCGGACACCGACGATCTTCTCGTGTATCCGGCCACGGTGGACATGAGCGCATTTGCGCTGCCGGTTGGGGATTTGCCTGGCGGCTCCGCCATTCAAAAACGGACACCGTTCGTTACGCCAAACGCTTCCAGCGTCCGTGACTATTTCCCCGGCGACGCATTTAATCGAATAGCATGGCGAGCTTCAGCCCGCACCAATAAGTTGATGGTCAAGGAGTTCGAGCTCGATCCGACCGCGGATATCTGGATTGTCCTGGACATGCAAGCCGCGGTACAGGCTGGAGCAACTGGATCGGCGGCGCTGCCGAACTTCAAGGGTGACGACGTTCCACTGTCGTTCTGGCTTGACTCGACCGAAGAGTACGGCGTGACGATCGCCGCGTCGCTGGCGCGGCATTTCTTACAGCAAAATCGCAACGTTGGCCTTATCAGTAGCTCCGCTCACACCACCGTTATGCCAGCCGACCGGGGTGGGCGGCAAATGTTCAAGATTCTGGAGCAGCTTGCGGTAGTGCGGGCAGACGGCACGACACCATTTGGCGAGTTGTTGCTTGCGGAGAGCGGCCTCTTCAACCGCAATAGCACCCTTATTGTCATTACGTCCTCAACGAACGAGGAATGGGCACACAGCCTGATAGAAATTGTTAGCCGAGGGGTGCAGTCAGTGGCAGTCATCGTTGAGCCAAGCACGTTCGGGTCGGGGGATTCAGCCTTGTTTGTCGTGAGCGATCTAGCCTCGATGGGTATTCCAACCTATCTCGTGAAATACGGAGATGACATCAGCCGTGCGCTGGCAAGTTATTCAGCGTCGGCGCCGGCAGCACACCGCCCGTGAAACGCGCACTGGCCTGGATTGCTCTTACCCTCCTTACCCTGGCGGGCGCAATCGGGGTCGTTGGGTATGTGGTCGCCGCGTTTTACGTCACTGACCGGAGCCAGTATGTCACGGACTATGGTGCGATTGCCGCTTTCGCGGCGGCGGGATTGGTCGCCGGAGGACTGTCGTTGCTCGCCCTCGCAATGCGTTTGCCGGCCAGCGTGCGATTTCCAAACGAATGGCTTGCTCTCGCGCTTTTTGGGCTGATGCTTTGTGCTGGTTTTGCATCGGTGATCTTTGAGCGATACCTGCTGTTCACTCCGCTGCTGGCAATCATCGCGGCGGCGGCGCTGTTCGCGTTCATTGCGCGGTTGTCGCTGCGCTGGTCTCCAGGGAGACAAACCGCCGCGCGCGGATTTGTACTGCCTGGTGTGTGGGGCATGGTTGGCGCGCCATTGACTGCCGTTGTGGCACAAGTGATAACAGCGGTCATGCTGGTATCGGGCGGTGTCGCCGGACTCTACCTGGCCGATGCATCGCTGATGGATTCAATCGGTGAATGGATCACCGGGGCGACTGAGCTTACCGATCTCAGCATCATACGGATGCCAACGATCGCGGCCGGGACACTGGCAATGCTCGGCATTGTCGCGCCGCTGACCGAGGAATTTGCGAAGTTTCTGGGGGTGTATCTAGTCCTTCGCCGCCGGGTAACTACCAGGCTTGGGGTATTCCTGGCTGGGGCGTCAGCCGGCCTGGGGTTTGCGATTGTTGAAACGCTGGGTTATGCGTTGATGGCGGTGGACCAATGGCCACAAGTGATGCTCATTCGCGCTCCAGTGGCATTCATCCATGTGGCGGCTACCACGATCGTGGCGCTCGGTTGGTATAAGCAGCGCCAATCGGGAGGTTACTGGTTGGTAGGTTTCTTTGCCTTGTCGGTGCTGCTGCACGGCGCATGGAATTCGCTCTTCGTCTCGATGTTGATTGTTGCGGGAGACGTCACCTCCGCGGATGTCATTGATCCGGCCACAGCGTTTACTGCCCTGGTTTTAGTCAGCGCCATGGGCGCGGTGCTTGTCGGGGCGGTTATGTGGATTGTTGGTAACGCCCGGCGCCTGGGCCGTGAGGCGGTATCCGCTGGAGACGTGCCAGGCACGACGTCTGTTGTCAGTCGCACTACAGCGGGCGCGTCCTCATACTGATTATCCTGACGAGCATTCACGCGCGCTTTCGGAACAGAACCTCATGAAGGGTTACAAGATGTCACGGTTTATGATCCGAGAAGGTTGGTCGACCGTTCTGCTTACCGCTCTCGTGGTTTGGCTAGCGGTCTGGTCAATTCAGCAGGCTGATTGGGCGGATGGCCTGGGCATGCTCAACTGGATCATGTTCGCGGGACTGGTGTCCGGCTTCATTGTCTCGAAATGGCGTCAGGTGCCTTCCGCAGTGCTGCATCTGGCGGGTATGACCGTCGGGCTGCTTGCCGTGACCTTTGGCACGATGGGCTATTTGAGCGATGAAATTGGCGGACGGCGTGAAAAGCTCTCCTGGCTCTGGGACCGAGCCGGTGGCTGGCTGAGCGAGGTTGTTAGCGGCGGAGCGGCGGACGATCTCTATATTTTCGTCGTGTTTATCTGCGCCATGACCTTTCTGCTGGCATACGCGACGATGTGGTTCGTGATCAGGGCACGCTGGATCTGGGCCGCGCTGGTGTTTCCAGCTCTCGTGCTGCTGATCAATCTGGGCTACAGCCAGAGAGTACCAAACAGTCTGGTTGTCATTTATCTTTTCCTGTCTATAGTGCTGTTGGCACGTTTCTACCTGCTTCAGCGCGAGACGAACTGGCGGCGAGGTCGAGTAGAGTTCCCGACGACGCTGCCGTGGCGCGGCATGTGGGTCGGCAGCTATCTGGCGGTGTTCGTGCTTGTCTTTGGTTGGGCGATGCCGGTAAGCGCCAAGAGCGACACCGTCAACAATCTCTGGCAAGACGTTGACGGCCCGTGGCGGTCGGTCGAGGGTCAGTTCAATGACTGGTTTGCCGGTTTGCGTGGTCCAGGTAGCCGGGGTGTCGGCGGATTTGCCAGCTTTTCAGACAGCTTCGATCTTGGTGGACCATTGCAGTTGAGCGATTCTCCGGTTGTGCTGGTGGATGGTCCGGGAGGCGCGCCGTATCTGGCGGCTCATCGCTACAACGACTACACCGGCCGCGGGTGGCGATCCGATGTCAACGCAATCCATCCAGATAACGATGGCACGGATACCTTCATTGCGCCGCAGATTGAGCTGGACCCCGGAGAGCTTGTACCGGTTGCGGCGCGGTTCTCGGCGGAGCGCGCCAAAACAGAGTTCACTATGGAATTGCAGCGCACGCGCGGGAGCCTGATGTTCGCTCCTGAGATCTTTGTGAGCTCCGACACGGGCACGAACCTCGTGGTTTCGTGGGATGACGTCGAGGAGACTGTCGACATCCCGCAAGCCACCGTTGACGATGTGCCATCCGAGCTGGCGACACTTGTTACCATGCTACAGGAGGCCGACTTTACGCCTCCTCCGCCGCCCGAGCCGACTCCCGATCCAAATGCCACGCCTGTTGCCGAAGGGGAGGAGCCTGTGGCAACGCCAACTCCGGAGGTAAACCGGCTTCCGCTGCCGGAATCACCGGGTATTACCGCTGAACGTTTGCGGCTCAATGAGCGAAACATCATCGTAAGCTACGCAATTGATCCTTCAACATTCCGCGTTTCGACGATGACCTACGCCGGCACGTTCCCGATATACAGTGATGTAGAGGCTGTCCACGCGCGGGATGGGTTAGAAAACGGCAGCACCTATACAGTTGAAACGTTGGTAACAGATGTCACGAACGAGCAGTTGCGCCAGGCCGCGCAAGCCTATCCGTCATCGGTAACATCCCGTTACCTTGCGCTGCCGGACACCGTCACGCAACGGACACGCGATCTTGCGCGGGATATCACCTCAGATGCCGCTAATCCATATGACGCCGCCAAAGAGATCGAGTCGTATCTGCGAACCAACATTACTTACAGCGAGAACATTCCATTCCCTCCGCCGGAGGTTGACGTTGTTGACCATGTTCTCTTCACGGATCAGCGGGGATACTGCGAATACTACTCGTCAGCCTTCATTGTGATGATGCGCTCGCTCGGCATCCCGGCACGGATGACGGTGGGCTTCTTTCCGACGAGTGAAGAGGATGACGGTGGATATCTGTACCGCGAGCTGAATGCCCATGCCTGGCCGGAAGTCTATTTCGATGGCTATGGCTGGATTGGTTTCGAGCCGACCGCTGCGCGCGCTGAGGTTTCGCGGGCTCCCGTCGAAACCGGTGGGGGTGGCCCCGCGCGCCCGGATGACGCGCGTGCTCCTGGTGAGGGCCGGCTGAGTGACGCCGCGTTTGATGACATGATGTTTATGGAAGATAATCAGTCACTTCCAGTTGGTTCAGGCAGTGTTGCCGGATCAGGGGAACAGATTTCAGCAGCCCAGATTATCTCTCGTTCGGTTATCGGCGCGTTGATGCTACTTACCATAGTGGTCTTGTTTCTCTGGCTACGCGGGATGCGTGGGCTGAGTCCCGCAAACCAGTTTTACGCCAAGCTATCGCGTGGCGCGGGCTGGGGTGGAGTCAGCCGGGATCCTTCCATGACTCCATACGAGTATGCTAACTCGGTTGGTGAGGCCGTGCCGGGTAGCCGCGCGCCGGCTGTCTTTCTCTCGGACCTCTTTGTACAGGAAACCTATGGGCGGCGTAAGCTGGCTCAGTCGGAGCTTTTGCGAGCCAGGCAGGCGTGGCTGCGATTGCGCGGCGTGTTGTTCAAGCATTTCTTCGCGCGTCTGCGGCCATGGGGCCGCCGGTCCACGGCTGGCCGCGACGAGAACGACTGGTAAGCTGCCTTGGGACGTATTCTAGCGATCGGGATGTCCAACACTGACCTTGTGTGCCGCACTGCGCGTCTTCCGAGACCTGGCGAGACCATAGCCGGGGATTCATTGGAAACATATGCTGGTGGCAAGGGCGCGAATCAGGCAGTAGCGGCTGCGCGCGCGAGCGCGAGTGTGACGTTTGGTGGAGCGGTGGGCGATGACACGTATGGTGAGCAGCGCCTCGCCGATCTGAAGACAGCTGGCGTCGATGTGTCCCTCGTCCAGACAATTCCAGAGATCGCGTCTGGTATCGCAATAATCATCGTCGATGCGCGTGGTCAGAATCAGATTGTCACCGCGGCCGGGGCCAACGACAGGGTTGACAGCATTGAGCTCCTGCGGCGGCTCGAGAGCGTTGAGTACGACGTGGCGCTGATGACATGGGAACTCAACCTGGAGACCACTCGAGCGATTGTTCGTGGCCTGCACCCATCCCGGCCGGTTGTTCTGAACGCCGCGCCATTCGACAGCTCGATCCATGAGCTCTTTCCTGATGAACGCGTCATCGTTATCTGTAATGAGGTCGAGGCCGCGGAGCTCTTAGGACGGGAAATTTCCGTCACAGAGGGACTTGAGGCAGCCAGGGAGATTCAGGAACTCGGGTGCCGTGCGGCCGTCGTCACGCTGGGCGAATCGGGCGCGGCCGGGGCAGATTCAGAACACGGCTGGACTGTACCAGGACTGGCTGTGTCGGTTGTGGACGCGACCGGGGCAGGCGACGCGTTTTGCGGCGCATTCGCGGCCTGGGTGGCAGACGGATCCAACCTGGAGG
>JACCZH010000269.1 GCA_013696045.1 Chloroflexia bacterium | reverse complement strand
GGACCAACCTTTGCCAGACCGTCGAGAGCGCTGGCGGCGCTTGGAATCGTCGCGTTCTGTGGGCTTGTGATGGAAGGCGGCATGGCCGACTGGAGCGCGGTGTACCTGAGCAACGTGCTGGAAACCGGCCCCGGCGTGGCGGCCGGCGGGTTCGCGGCCTTCTCACTGACGATGGGCATCGGCCGGCTCACCGGCGATCGGTTGGTGTACCTCTTCAACGCAGTGACGATCGTGAGATATGGAAGCGCGATCGCGGCAGCCGGCATGGCGTTGGCGCTGTTGGCGACGCATCCGCTGCTGGTCATCATCGCCTTCGCGCTGGTTGGCGCGGGGTTAGCAAATATCATTCCAATTATCTTCAGCGCGTCGGCAAACATACCCGGAACAGCGCCCGGACCGGCCATCGCCGCCGTGGCAACAACCAGCTACTTTGGGTTCCTGGCCGGTCCGCCAGCAATCGGTTTAGTAGCAGAGCTGGTGACGCTGCGCGTGGCGCTCGTCATCCTCGTGGTGCTGGCCGCGACAATGACGCTTCTCTCGGGAACGATCAGGCGCTAGAGCAGATTGCAAGACATTTTTGGGTCATCTCGACCGCAGACGAGAGATCCCGTCGCTGACCAGGCTTCGGCGAGACCGAGATCTCTCCACTGCGGTCGAGATGACATGGTGGCCGGGGGAGATGACACTCTGCACTCTTACTCGCGCACGACGACTCGCGTGCCGACATCGGCCCACTTCCAGAGAATCTCGGCGATGTGGTTGGGCGGGATGATGCAGCCCTGGCTGCCCTGGCGGCCGTAGGTCTCGCGCCAGGTTGAGCCGTGGATGGCGTAATCCTGATAGAAGTACATCGGCCAGGGCACATTGGCTTCGTAATAGGGATTGCCGTCCCAACCAATGCCGCTCATGTTCTGCACTTCATACTTCAACCAGATCTCAAACGTGCCGGTCACGGTCGGGGCCTGCTGCGCGCCAATAACAATCGACGACGACAGAAACGGAAGATCGCCGACATAGGCTGTTAACCGGAACTCACTCAGGTCGATCTCAATCCAGCGCTCGGTTGAGAAGGCGTCGGTGGTCAACAAGCCGTCGGTGGATGGATAATCAACCGCATTCTGGGGACGGGGTTTTGCCGTACCGATCTGGTTATAGAGCGCGGCGTCGAGCGTGCCGAGCGGAACGAAGCTGGCGCCGGCCTCTGCCGTCCAGGAAAGCGCCCCATACTGGAAGAACTGGTAGGTGGCGCCGCCGGTGCTGAACTCTTCAGAGATCGGCAACCCAAGACGGTCGGCCACACCAGGTCCGTCATAGACTGCCAGAAACCCGCCAGCGACACTGTGGCTGCTCTCAGCGAAAAAGCGCCCACCATCGCTGACACCATTTACAGGCTTGAAAGCTGGGTGCCAGGTCGTGTAGCCAACCCGGTCAGCATACGCCCGCCCGAGCTCCGCAAGCTGGGTGTTGTTGCCGGATTCGATTCCGGTGACGTGATTGATTTCAAGACGCGCATACTCGAACCACTGTGTCCAGCGATCGTCATGCTTCACGGCCTGGCTAATCGGCAGCCCGGTGCTCTCGGCGCTCTGCTGGGTCAACCAGTACGCCAGAAACGGGCCATTTACCGTCTGGCCAGTCTCCGAGAAATAGAGCTGTTTCCTGGCAGCAACACCCTGCGCCTGGGCGCTCATTGCCCCCACCGAGGATGCCGCAATCATCGCCATCAGCAGCGCGGTCAGCGCCAGCCGGGAGAACCGTCCAGGTCGTGGTCGTGTGTATCCCATGGTGTCCTAGTCGTCAATACATGTTCAACAAGCAAAAGACGCACAGCGCGCCCACCGCATCATGGAGCGCCAAGGATACAACCGCGATGGGAGCTTCGTCCTAATCCTCATCCTCCGGACGCACCATCATCAGGGGAGCCGAGACGTCGCGCAGGATGCGCTCGGCGACGGAGCCCATAACGAGGCGGCGGAAGCCGGTGCGGCCGTGGGTGGCGATGACGACCAGGTCGACGTTCTGCTCGCCGGCGGCAGTTACGATCTCATCCGCAATTACCCCGCTGCGCACTTCCCAGGTGACGGAGTGACCGCGGCCTTCGAGCCGTTCGGCGACCTCGGTCAAGTAGGCTGTGGCATCCGTGCGAGAAGCATCCATATAGGTTTCGACCATCTGATAGTTGGCCATCCCGCCGGCATACGGTGTCGTTTGCCAGGTGACGGTTTCCGGAATGCGCACCAGATGGAACTGAAGCTTCTTCGATTCAAGCGATGTGAGGGCCGCTTCGAGCGCCTGCTCGGCAAAGCCGGAGCCATCCAGCGGCACCAGAACCTTCTCGATCGAGCGGGTTTCCGGCATGGGCTCGCCCGAGTCGGAGGCACGCACAACTACCACCGGGCACGGCGCGCCGCCCACGACCCGGCCAGCCACGCTGCCAACCAGCAGCCGGTTGAAGCCGGAACGGCCGTGGCTGCTCATGACCACCAGCGGATCGGGCGTCTCATCCAGCACGCTCAGGATCTCAACCTCGGGCCGGCCGGTGCGGACCAGTGTCTGAACATTCGCGCCATCAAATTGTGACGCTAGCCCGTCCAGATACTCCTGAGTGCGCGCCTGTTCCTTCTCGAAATCCTCGGTGTCAGTGCTATCCCGCATCCAGGCCGCGAACTCGGTCGAAACATCAACCACCGAAACCAGAAGCACTGATGCCCCGGAATCGGCCGCGAACGCCTTCGCGACCGGCAGGGCTGTCTCAGATGTCTCCGACATATCAAGAGGCACAACGATTGTCGCTGGCACGTTAGCAATCCCTTTCACCATCCCCAATACAACCTCAACAGTATAGAGGGATTGCAGACGACAGAGGCGATCACTCCGGCCGTGTTATCCTCGATTGCCGTTGCGTTTGGAGATGCGGCCGTGAGTGGAGCGTGTGAGTGACTATCTGCGAGCAGTGTGGATCGCGCAACCCGGAATCAGCCGAAACCTGCTACTCGTGCGGCGCTCGCCTGCACCAACGCGACGAAGGTCAACCAACAATCATCGACATCTCCGGCGACCAGACCGAGATCGTCACCGAGAAGGACCGCGAGCGGGTCGGACCGTTTGGGAACGCGCAATTCGGGCCGGCCAGAATCTATCAAGTGCGAGGTGGCAACCGCAGCTGCCTGATCGTCGTGGTAGCCGTGCTGCTGGTTGTCTGCTGCGTCTGTGTTGGCTGGTGGACGGTGGCGGACAATATCTTCTTCTAAAACACTTTCCTTATGCATTATCCGTAGCGGCGCAATTCATTGCGCCTGTCTAACCGGTCGACTGGCAACAAGGGCGCAATAAATTGCGCCGCTACGCCAGAATACAGCAAGGAATGCTCCATTATTAGGCCTTAATCTAGAGGCGATCAGCTATACCGTCCGCGGTTGGCGAACATGTCCATAATGACCAGCACAAAGCCAAAGACAGTCACCGCTAGCCACAGCAATCCGCCCCAGGCAAACCATTCTCCCCCACCGGCCTGGAGCACCACCTGTCCACCCAACAACAAAAACCAGCCGGCCGCGCCGGTCCAGCGTCCCTGCCGGCCGTAGAAGTAGCCGATGAGCGGGATGATCACCACCACAAAGAGGACGGCCGGAACGACCCAAAAATAGTCCATTGCCTTTCACACTCCCGTCCCGTTGCAAGCGCAAAGCACGGTCTGATGATACCCGGCACGGAAAGATGCTGGATCAGCATTTACCGCCAGCATTCACCTCATGCTCAACGGGGTTAGCTCCCGGCTGGACTTTCCAGACGACCTCTTACACTATCTTCAGAAGCAGCTGGGCCAGGGCATGCGAAGCCGTAAAGGGGGCTGCATGGCTGGCGGCCAACTCCCAGTAGCGCCAACCTGGTTCGCTGCGGATCCGCTCGTCCTGGCGCTGAGTATCCTCGTCGGTCGGATCGTAGCCGACCGTGCAACGGATGTAAGTGGTTGGGATCGCAGCGGCCGCTCCGGACAGCCGGATCGGTTCCATCCAGGTCTTGAGCAGGTGCGGCGCAAAGCACGTCGCGATTCAGCGCCGCTGCTCCTCCGGCAGCAGGGCCTCCGTGCGCGTGACTTCAGGCGGGGCGCGCCACCCGTCGCCGTGAACGCTGGCCAACTCTTCCCGCGCGGTGTGCTGGCTGGGTGGGACACTCGTGTCGCCATCCCGCGGGACATCGGAATCGAAGGAGACCAGGTGCGCGATCCGCTCAGGGACGCGGTCCGCCGCGCCGGCGACGACCATCCCCCGTAGCTCCAGCCCACCAAGACGACATCGGTCAGGTCCTCGTAGCGCAGCACGTTGACGACATCCTCAATGGGTGTCGAGGTCGACCTGTGGGCTCGCCAGGTGAACGCGCTCACTGAACCCAGTCAGGGTCGGGGTGTAGACGTCGAGGCCGGCGGCTCGCAGCTCCGGCGCCACCCACCGACAGCAACCGCCGCCGCCGACAGCGCACTGAACCAACACGAAAGTCGCCACCGCTCGCCTCCTTCCCTGCGTTCGACCACGCACCACCGTTTGATGACATCGGCTGAACGGGGCTGGGGCGATCATCGTCAATCCTTCGACATCGCCCGATATTCGGCTTCGAGAATGCCCATTATGACATCGCTGTGCCATTCGCGGTTAATGAATGCGCTCTCGCGCTCGATGCCCTCACGCACGAACCCGCACTTCCCATAGCTGGCGATTGCGCGCCGGTTGTACTCCTCAACACGGTGGAGCTCTAACTCGTCAAATGCGTAGCCCAATACCAACCGGGTCACTTCAGTGCCAATGCCTTTCCCCCAAAGTTCAGAGTCGAAGATGCCGATCGCGTAACGAGCCCGGCGATCCTGCAAATTGAAGTGGTCAAGCCTTGCGTCGCCAACAGCATGGCCGTCAACCTCAATAACCCAACCCAGCGTCCGTGCCAAAAGCCAGTCGTACCAGCGATCGACCTCCTCAACGGTCAATGCGACTAGCTCATCGCCAACCATCCGAGCGAACTCAGGATCTCGGCCACAGGCAAGCCGGTCCACCTTGTCACCCTCCCTCGGTGGACGGAGTGAAGTACGTTCGCCCGACAGAACTGGCGAGGTTAATGGTAGGTGAATTTTCGCCAACGCCGCTTCCCTCTCGGCTGCTTAACAGTATCAAGAGAATGCTTGAGCCCTCCAGAAACCTGGAGTTGCGTATCTGGAATCAGCTAACCGCCGATGACGAGTTCGCAGGCAACAAACAAGAGGAAATCAGGTACAAGAAAAGGCCCCGACGAGACAGTCAGGG
>JACCZH010000267.1 GCA_013696045.1 Chloroflexia bacterium | reverse complement strand
GTGCTGGGGGTCATCCGATTGTCACGAGCAAGCTATCGCAAGATGGTCCAGAATCTCGTCTGGGCCGCCGGCTACAACGTCATCGCTATCCCGCTCGCGGCTGGCGTGCTTGCCCCAATCGGCTTCGTCCTGCCGCCAGCGGTGGGTGCGGTTCTGATGAGCGTCTCCACCATCGTGGTGGCCCTCAACGCACAGCTGCTGCGCCGGCTTGATCTCCGGGCCGATGGGTAGCTGACCATACAAGACACACGAAAGAGCCCGGCCAAGATTTGGCCGGGCTCTTTCCGTTCCTCCCACAACCTGATGGCTAGCTCTCGCAGCGGCAGTCCGAGTGACAACTTCCCACGCCGTACACTGGATACCAGTACCGGTAACATCGTTCTGGTAAGTGGCATCGTTACAAGAACAGGGATATCCAGCTTATGCACGTTAGCGGTGACGAGCAGAACGACAACCAGACGATGCATCAGGAAAGAATGGGCTGCCAACAGCAGCTTCCTCATTGGTCCACTCATCGCCGTTGTAGCCATCAGCGCCATGGCCGAGATTATCCGGCCATTCCGCTATCTCAATCTGCTCTTGGGGCATGGCTCATCATCGCACTCTGACTTCTGTCAGATGCGACGACCGCATCCACGCCCAACGGCCTGATCGCCGGCATGGTCCTGATCGCCCTCAGCCTTCCGCGCGGAGCGATTTCGCAACAGTATGCCGGCTGGAATCAGCGCATCAGGTAAAGATCGATCGCGTTTCAGCTTACCTATGGAGTATGACCGGCATCTTTTGCCATTAAGATCTCACGTCGCTCGCGGTATTCCGCCTCGTCGATCTCCCCATTTGCGAAGCGGTTGCGCAGCGCTATCAGAGCCCCATCTTCGGCCGCCCGCGAACCGTGCCGATCTCCCGAACGCCCGCGAAGGATCGCCCAGACAATGAGTCCGACGCCACCACCGACAATCACCAACCACAGAAACCCCATCAACCACATGCTGGCCATCATTCCGCCGCCACAACAATCCATCATCTTGAACCAGTCCCTTCTCGTTTGCAGCGATTTTTGTTACCAGGTGCTTCCTTCATTACAACTTCGGCAAAAGATCCTTGCGAATCGATGGCCACAACACGGCTCGGTTCTACCGCGCTCACTGCAATCGCTATCAGCATGCCTTCGGGCCGCAGTGACCGTTGATCCTATGAGCCGTCCCATCGGTGGAGTCCCTGGTTCGTTCCAGCGTAGAGCGTCTGGCTGGTATCCGCCGCGACCGCGAAGGTCATGATCTTTCCCCCTGGCCATAGCGTCGATCGCCAGCTCGGCCCCCATGACGCTCGTGAACACTACGCCGTTGCGGGCAAGGTAGACCATCCCAGGATCAGCCGGTGAGACAGCCAGTGCGATCGGTTGCGTCTCGGGGACGGGAGGCATCGTCCCCTCTGTCGAGGTCGAGCCGCCATCGGTGCTCCTCCGTAGACCGTGCCCGAATGGAACGGCGTACACGCGGTTGGCATCAAAAGGACCGCCGCCTCGCTTTCGTCTTGCGGCTTGCGCGCGGAGCCCCTTGCGCGGGCGGTTCGCGTTTCCTATTCCTGACGGTCTTGGCGAATGCCATAACCTGTAGCAGGACGACGACACCGGCCAACATGAGAAACGGTATACGAAACCAATTCTGCGGCGCCGGGAGACGGTGGAACGACAGCGTGTAGTGGATATAGAGAAAATAGGCACCATGTATTGCCGTAAGGTAAAAGATCGTATATGCACCGCTGTGAAGCCACTTCCAGGGGGAACCGCCGAGTGCCTTGACCGCCCGGTCCATCGACGTGGCCGCAAGCATAAGTGCCCAGAACAAGGCGACCATACCCACAACGTTGGCCATCCCAAATCCAGGTTCTAACCGGGCAGTGCGACCCAGCTGAGGAACAAACTCGTAGCCGAAGAACCTGCCCATGTCCCAGCGAACCCAACCGTGTAGAATGAGTACGGTATGCACAAGACTTATCAATGCAAACCACACCCCGGTGTGACGACGCCACCCCAATGCCCGAACAGCCGGCCGCCACAGCCGCGCCAGAGGGCCCGCCAGAAGCGTGAGAATCAGCAGCATATAGGCGGCGTCACCAAACGCCCTCCAGAGGCGCATTTCAGGATCCCATTCGGGGCGGCTGGCCCAGAAGATCCAGACGAAGAGCGCTGAGAGCAGCCCAATGACTCCGTATCGAATGGCATCGTTATTCTTCATGATTTCCGCCACGTATACGCTCCACCCCCTAGCGTCAAACCGGTCCAGGCACGTAACGCCCTCTAGTCGTTTGCCGCGTTACATATCGATAGCCTGCCTCTCGCCGTCCCATAGCAACCACGTGCTTCCTGATTCTGGAATCCACCCGCGCCGAGCAGCGCTAAACTCCCGCGACACCCTCGATAAGAAGTCCCGGCATTGCTGAGCACGGCTGGGTTCCATCGATCTCCACCCCCTAGATATGTGAGCCATCACGAGCAGTGGCGAGACGCGGCTCGCGTGTGGTTCCGGGGCAGCGTCGTGGCTGGGAGTGTGTCGAGGCTCATCGTCGCCCCGCTGTTCTTTCGTGAAACGTACGCGGTGCGGCGTGGGCAGCAGTTGGACACAGGTGGGAACGTCTCGTTGCTACCGCGTTTGCCACGTGTCGCCCGCGTCATCGCTGCGATAGACGTTGCCGCGCGCATCGATAACCGCCACGCGAGCAGGTTCATCCGCACTCAGTGCAACAGCAACGACCGCGCCATCCGGTTCGAGTGCCAATCGGCTCCAGGAGCCCTCCTGTCGATAGAGGCCCTGCAT
>JACCZH010000249.1 GCA_013696045.1 Chloroflexia bacterium | reverse complement strand
CCGGGACCACGCCCACCCAATCTGGGCAGTCGACGCCGGCCGGAGATGAGACCACCGACGCGGCAGCTCGCACGATCGAGCACGCGCTCGGATCAACCGAGGTTAGCGGCACCCCGGCCCGCATTGTCGCGCTGGAGTGGCCATATGTGGAGGCGCTGCTGGCCATCGGCGTGCAGCCAGTTGGTGTCGCCGATGTTGAAGGCTACACCCGGCTGGTCAACACCGAACCTTCGCTGTCAGACGACGTCACCGACGTTGGCACCCGCGCCGAGCCGAGCCTGGAGAGCATCATCGCGCTGGAGCCAGATCTGATCATCGGCGTGCAGTTCCGTCACGAGGCGCTCTATGACACCTTGTCGGACATCGCCCCGACAGTGATGTTCAATCCCTACGCGGAAGACGGCGAACAACTCCAGCGTATGGAAGAGACCGTGCTGGCCATCGCGGACGCCGTCAACAAGCCCGACGCAGGCGTGGCCGCGCTAGAGGTATTGCACGACAAGATCGACTCAGCCGCCGAGCAGTTAGAGGCTGCTGATGTCACCGGAGCCCCGTTCGTTCTATCGCAGACATTGATCGGTGATACAGCTCAGATTCGACTGTTCCACGAGAACGCTACCGCCGTCCAGATTCTCGAAGCCATCGGTCTCGAGAACGTCTGGGAGGCAGGTTTCGAAGATCTTGGATTCTCGACCGTCGGCCTTGAAGTACTACCGGGTGTGGAGCAAGCCAACTTCTTCTACGTCCCCTCTGAAGACATCACCGCCGTTTCGTTTGAGGGCAACCCCGTCTGGGACGGTCTCGCGTTCGTTGAGGAGGATCGGACCTACAACCTGGCCGGCGCCTGGTTGCTCGCTGGCCCGCTCTCGGGCCAGGTGTTCATCGACCTGGCGGTAGAGGCTCTCACCGGGGAGGCGATGGCCACCGGGGAAACGCCGGCATCTGACAGTGGGCCTCGCTCGATCGAGCACGCCCTGGGCACGACCGAGATCGACGGCACGCCGCAGACCATCGTCGTGCTGGAGTGGACCTATGCCGAAGACCTGCTGGCGCTCGGGATTCAGCCCGACGGTGTGGCTGATGTAGAAGGTTATCGCGCCTACCTCAACATCCAGCCAGAGCTGGCAGACGACGTTGTCGATGTCGGCACACGCCAGGAACCGAGCCTTGAGGCGATCACCGCACTCGAACCGGATCTGATTATCGGCGTGCAGTTCCGTCATGAGGCGATCTACGACACGCTCTCGTCGATTGCGCCGACCTTGCTCTTCAATCCCTATCCCGAGGATCAGACGATCACGCAGTTTGACGAGATGGAGACCACCTTCATGACCATCGCCGACGCGGTTGGCCGCGTCGATGAAGGCACGGCTGTGCTGGAGGAGATGCAGGCAGCGTTCGACGAGGCCAGTGCTGAGCTCGAAGCCGCCGGGCAGGGCGAGCAGGAGTTCCTGCTGGTCCAGGCGTTCACCGCGCAGGAGTCGCCGCAAATGAGGGTCTTTATCGACAGCTCGATGGCTGTCCAGATCCTGCAGGCAATCGGACTGGAAAACGCCTGGGAAGGCGAATTCGATGTGTACGGCTTCAACACCGTTGGAATTGAGGCGCTCACGGAGGTCGACGACGCGAACTTCCTCTACATGGTGCAGGCGGAAGACGATGTGTTCGCCAACCAGTGGCAGGACAACCCGGTCTGGAACGGCCTCGCCTTTGTTGAAGAAGGTCGCACCTATCCCCTCGGCGGCGACACCTGGCCCTTTGGTGGACCATTGTCGGCTGCCCTCCTGGCCGATACGGTCGTAGCCGCACTCACAGAGTAGTGGTTTCAGTGTCACGCAGGAACCGTCGCGGGCTTGGCCCGGCGATGGTTCCTGCTCGCGGGCGCAGCATTGTGGGCCACCTGATCGTCTTCTCCGGTGGGCCGCTCCTGCTGCTTACCCTGCTGTTACTGCATGTCTCCCAGGGCCAATCGGACGTCTCGTTCGGCGCGGTGATTGATGCGATCATCTCGCCCAGCGGCACGACGACAGACAACGTGGTGCGCTATATCCGCCTGCCACGGGCCGCGATCGGGGTGCTGGCGGGAGCCGCGCTTGGCATGGCCGGCGTGCTGATGCAATCGGTGACGCGCAACCCGCTGGCGTCGCCAGGGACCATCGGCGTCAATGCCGGCGCATACCTTGCCATCGTCGCTGCCACGATCTTCGCGCCGGGACTCGCCGGCGCATCACCAGTGACACTGGCCTTCGCCGGTGGAGCTGCGGCAGCCGCGCTGGCCTACGTCATCGCGGGTACGACACAGGTGACGCCGGTGCGGCTGGCTCTGGCCGGCATCGCCGTCGCGCTCGTCTGTTCGGCGCTTACCGCGATGCTGCAACTCTTCAACGAAAATGAAACCGCCGGGCTCTTCTTCTGGGGCGCGGGTTCGCTGGCGGAGAACGACTGGAGCGGAACCCAGTACGCCTGGCCACGCGTGCTGGCCGGTGCGGCAGTGGCCTTCATTATCGCCCGGCCGCTGGACGTGTTGCTGCTCGGTGACGATGTCGCCCGCTCGCTCGGCCAGCGAGTGGCACTCACCCGCTTCGGCGGGATCGTGATCGGCGTGTTCCTGGCTGCGGTTGCCGTCAGCGTGGTCGGGCCAATCGGGTTCGTTGGGCTGATCGTGCCCCACGTTGTGCGCCTTTTAGGCGTCAAAGGTCACCGGCTGCTCCTGCCCGCCACCGCGATCTGGGGCGCTATCGTGCTGATCGGCGCGGACATCGTCGCCCGCCTCGTGACGACGAACATCAGCGAGCTACCAGCTGGCGGCATCACGGCGTTAATCGGCGCGCCCTTCTTCGTCTGGTTGGCCCGGCGCGCCGCGCTTCCCGGAGGTGGTGGTGGAGGTCGCTCGACCGGCGAACGCTTCCTGAAAACCAGCGCGCGGCGTAGGGTCAGCTATCCCGTCCTGATGGGCATATCGTTTATAGTGCTCGCGACGGCGCTTATCGCTGGTGTCGCGCTCGGTGACCTCTCATTCAACGCCACAACCACGCTTAACACGCTGCGCGGCGAGGGTACCACCCTCTCCGAGCGGGTTATCCTTGATCTGCGTTTGCCGCGTCTGCTCGTTGCGATGCTGGCCGGCGCAGCCCTGGCCGTCAGCGGCGCGCTGCTGCAAGGCGTTGTCCGAAACCCCCTTGCCGGGCCGGAGATCGTTGGCATAACCGGCGGAGCGGGGCTTGGCGCGCTGACCGTGATCGTGCTCTTTCCCGGTCTGCCGTTCGCCCTTGTGCCCATTGCCGCCTTCGTGGGCGCGTTCGCCGCTTTCGCAGTTGTCTATCTCGCTTCCTGGAAGGACGGGCTTACGCCGACTCGGCTCGCGTTGATCGGCGTCGCGGTCTCGGCGTTCTGCGCGGCTGGCATCAATATCCTCGTCGTTAAAGCCCAGGTCCGGGT
>JACCZH010000243.1 GCA_013696045.1 Chloroflexia bacterium | reverse complement strand
TGGAAAGCGTAGTTCAGCGCCGAGACGCTATTATCGCCGATACGCGAAGCGAAGTTGGTCAAGACAATAAAGTTCACCTGGAACGCCGCCTGGCCGAGAATGCGCGGACCCATCAGCCGCAGGACTGTGGCCAACCCCGGAACGTGACGGTCGAGCGAGAATCGCAGGCGCATGCCGCCACGCCAAAGCCCCACCGCCTGGATGCCGGCGTGCATCACCGCACCGGCAATAACTCCCGCCGCCAGGCCATACACGCCCCAGGTTGGAGCCAGAACGACGGCGCCCACGACAATGCCAATGTTGTAGAACACCGGTGCATAGGCTGAGAGCGCAAACTGATCCTGGGCCTCAAGCATGCCCTTGAAGGCGGCTCCCAGTCCAAGCAACAAAGGCGAGAGCAGCAGGATGCGCGTGAGTCGCGCCGCGAGCTCCGCCTGTTCAGGGGCCAAACCGGGGGCAATGAACCAATTTATGAACTGGTTGGCCAGTAACATCGTGACGAGCGCCACAACACCCAGGATAACCAGGGTATACGACAAAATGGAGCTGGCAAGTCTCCAGGCATTGGCGGAATCCTGGCGCGCGAGCATTCCGCCGAATACCGGAATGAACGCGCTGCCGAACGCTCCGCTCATTACCACCAGAAAGAGCAGATCCGGCACCCTGAAGGCGGCCACATACGCATCGTAATCCGCGCTCGTGCCAAACTGCGCGGCGATGACAATCTCGCGCACCAGACCGAGGATCCTGCTAAGAATGAAGGCAGCACCAACGATTGCGGCATTACGAGCGACCGAGGAGCCACGCGAGGCGGGGGTAACCATGCCCAACGCCGCGGTTTCCAGGATAGGGAGCGTTTCGGTTACGCCGAATTCGGTTGTGTCCAACCGTTCATCATCAGGCTGTTGGCGGCGGTTGGATGGCTTCACAGCATGATTCTACGCGAGTTGGCAGTTTCTACCTAGGATTGGTAGGATAAACGTTCTAGAGTGCCGGGTTCGGCCCGGCCTTGTTTTTGTGTGCATAACATCCCAGCCAGGAGGAAGCGTTAGTGGCCAATTCAAAGTCAGCGCTCAAGCGCGTAAAGGTGTCCGAGCGCCGTCGTCTCCGTAACCGAACCTACCGTTCAGCAGCGCGAACGATGGTTCGCCGTGCTGAGTCAGTGATTGCAACCGGCGACGTCGACGCCGCGGCCTCAGCAGTTGGCAGCGCGGTCAGCATGCTCGATCGCACAGCGGGCAAGGGCGTCATTCATCGCAACAACGCCGGTCGGCGCAAGTCGCGCCTGATGTCCAAATATAACAAGATGGGTGCGTAGAGGGGTAAGCCTTCACGCGTACTGCTCAGCTACTGGTTATTTTCTCGAAAAATATACAGCCAGGAATTACGTGCGGGAACGGCGAAACGTTTCCGCCAGGCCTGCTGCCGTCGAGACAATGACAGACTCGCTTCGCTGCGAGCGGCCGGTTTTTACCAACCACTCAGCGCGTCGAAGGCGCTCAATACCTTCAGCAAGCGTCGTGTAATCACGGGAGGCTGGCTTCTGGCCCAACATCCGCAACCGCCCCTCGCTAATGCCGGACACCCGAGCCACGGACGCCGGATCAAACTCAGGGACGTGACGCGCCGCCTCAAGCCCGGCCGCCTCGCTAGCAAACTGCGCGAGTATCCGCTCGGGCTCGTCTCCAGACGAAAGTACTTTCTCCAGCTCTTGAAGCGCCGGTCCCGGCTGACCCGTATAGATGAGGTCGTTAAGCTTGAACGCCGTATATCCGCTGCGGTCCGCAACGAGTTCTCTCACCACGTCCTCATCCACGACCCCATCCACCGCCGCGCACGCGAGCTTCTCGACTTCGGTCGCGATAAGTCGCGTGTCAATGACGGTGCTGTCAAATCGCGATTCTTGCTGCCAGCTGGTTGGATATAGATGGGTAAGTAGCTGGATTGCGGCGGGCTTAACGACAGAAATGCCCGCATTATTCCCGCGTTCCATAACCCATCGGACAAGTTTGTCACCGCGTGGAACGGGATGGGCCTCGACCGTCCATTTGTGGCTGGCCGCAGCCTTGATGATAATGGATGAGGATGCGACGTTTTCATCGGCTCGAACAATGACCGTCGTCGTTGGCGGTGTTGTCTCAAGGACCGCCAGAAGGTCCTTCCAGCTTGCCGAGGAATCAGAGCCGCGTTTGCCGCCACGGGCGGATGCCGTATTGACGTTCCTTAGAATAACGAGTCGGCCCCCGCCGAAAAATGGCGCTGAGTGACATGCGGCGGCGATCTCATCAATCGTCGAGAACGACGCATCCAGTGTCGTCGACCCTAACCCGGATGGGTCAAGCTCGCGTTTCAGTTCACTAATTCGATCGTCCAGATTAACCGCATTCTGCCCATGGAGAATGTAGACCACCGGCCATTGCCATTCCTGAAAGACGCGGTCAAAAGTCAAAGAGGGGAATGCGAGGAACGCGGCTGTCATGCAACTAGCTTCGAGCCTGCTCACGCAGGTGGGCGTTTCGACGAGAACCCGCTAGGGCACCGAAGAACTCCCGAAAGCTTAATGATGTAGGCTCGACACGCTAAATCGCCACATAACGCACCACGTACCCTCGCAAGGCATGCATTATACCAATTTGATAGCGCCCCGCTCGTCGATGCGTCTACAATCGTGGCATAGAAAAGGGAGGGAACCATGTTAGTTGCGGTTACACGAAGAATTCATAAGGAAGAACTCGAGCGGCTTGGTGAGGTGGCCGAGGTGCGGCTTTGGGACTCCGATCTGCCTCCTTCTCCTTCAGAGTTACAGGAGCTGGTTTCTGGAGCAGATGGTGTATTGTCGCTTCTTACCGACAAGATCGACGGAGCGATTCTCGACGGTTCGCCAGGAATAAAGGTTGTCAGCAACTTCGCGGTCGGATTTGACAATATCAACGTTCCGGCCTGCACTGAGCGTGGCGTCGCGGTCTGCACCACACCAGACGTTCTCACCGAGACAACCGCGGAATTCGCGATGGCGCTCATTTTCAGTGTCGCGCGCCAGATCGTTCCTGGTGAGCGCGCCGCGCGTGGCGGCGAGTGGAAAACGTGGTATCCCATGCGATTTCTTGGCCGCGATCTGGCCGGCGCCACGCTGGGCGTGGTTGGATTGGGACGCATTGGGTCCCACTTGGCTACCATGGCGAGTGCCTTTGGGATGGAGGTTGTTTATTTCGATCCACGGAACGAAGACTCGCGCTTTGAAAAAGTGGACCTGGATGAGCTCTGGGCTCGGTCTGACATTATTTCGCTGCATGTCCCACTAACAGATCAAACGCGCGGCCTTGTTGGCGGTGACACGCTTCCTCAAATGAAGCCCGATGCGATTTTGATCAACACGTCACGAGGACCCGTCATTGACACCGATGCCCTCGTGGAATCTCTCCGGAGCGGTCATCTTGCGGGTGTCGGGCTGGATGTGACCGACCCAGAACCGCTGCCTCAGGATCATCCTTTGTACACCTTTGATAGGGTCACTATTGCGCCTCATATTGCAAGCGCGACACACATCACCCGGCGGAAAATGGCTCAGTTGTCAGTTGATAATGTCATCGCTGTGTTAACCGGAACAACACCACCGAATTGCCTGAACCCGGAGGTTCTATAACGTGGCTGAACCCATCTCCACCGTTGTCGTAACTGGCATCGGCTGCATGTCTCCATTGGCTGCGGGGCGCGAACGTAGCTGGCGGCGGCTCATCAGCGCGGAGGGCGGCGTGCGAGCAATTGACCGGTTCGATACCGAAGGTTATCCGTCCAGGATTGCGGCTCAGGTACCCGATTTTCACCCTGAAGATTACCTGGAGCGTAAG
>JACCZH010000258.1 GCA_013696045.1 Chloroflexia bacterium | reverse complement strand
CTCGTGAAACGGTGCTCGACGGCGACCGAGAGCTTGCGGTCAACGGCTGGATCAGTGCGTCAATTGGGTTGCCCGGTGCTCTCGGGAACGCACTCCGTGAGGCAGGGCTGCCAAGCGACAACATAACCATCATAGACCGGCGCGCCGGCCAGCTCCAGCCAGCTGTGTTCTTCCGCGATCAAGCCGATCTCTCCCTCCCAGCGCGCGTGACCGGCACGGTAGGTGTCGCGGCACTGATCGTGCGTCCCGGAGGCGCCTCTCAGCAATTGATTGTGCGCGGCCCGTTTCAATTGAGTACCGAGCGAAAAGCAGTCCTCAAAACGGTCGAAGAAATTATCCAGGTGCACGCCGAGCAATGGATGCCCGAGCTGCGGCTCTGGACCGCACCGGCTGAGGTCGTGTTTCCCAATGACGTCGTATAGCGAAGGGGCGATCAAATCGTGCCTCATGTCACAGGCACGTGCTTGACTGGCCGTGGCAATTCGGACGCGTGAATCAGGTTATACGAGTAACCCTGCTCAACGAGATACAGCTGCCGCTTCTCAGCGTACCGCCTCTCGGGACTGCGCTCTGCAACCACGGTGTAGAACCGCGCCACCTTACCGGGTCGAGGTCGCAACACCCGTCCGAGCCGCTGGGCTTCCTCCTGCCGCGAACCAAACATACCATTCAACTGGATCAGCACTTCAGCGCTCGGCAGGTCTATTCCAAGAGAGCCGATACGCGAGAGGATCAGGCGGTCGATCCGGCCCTCCCGAAACGCCTGAAACGTCTCGTCCCGGTGCCGGCTCGCGCTCTTTCCGCTTAACATTGGGATGTTGAACCGTTCACTCGCCTCCTTGAGGATATCCAGCGTTGTGCCAACAATCAGCGTTGGTTGACCTTCGTGGAGCGCCAGCAAGCGTTGGACAACAGCCAGCTTATAGCGGCGAAGGTCAGCCTCCGAGTCCGCGGGTGGCGTACGAACCTCGGCGCAACGCGCGGGGGCGATCCAGCCCAGGCTTTCAAGATCGGTCCAGGGCAGCTGGTAGACCGCCGGCCCAACCAGTGCAAAGACCTCCTGTTGCTTTCCGTCTTCACGCACCAGGGTTGCGGTCAGTCCGAGCCTGCGCGCCGTTTGAAATGCCGCTGCCTGCCGAAAGACGTCCGCCGGAAGCGACTGCACCTCGTCATAGATCACCAGGTCCCACGGATAATCCAGCAGCTGGCCGGAGGCATTACCCATCGTAGCTGCCTGGTAGGTTGCGATCGTTATCGGCGTGATCTCGGCGCCGGATTCGGAGACCGAGACCAGGTCTGGGTCGACGGTTGTGAGCTCAATGAGCGATCGCCCCCACTGTTCGGCAACACTACGCGACGGCGTCAAGATGATCGTCGGGCATGTCGCCTGGCACAGCGCGGCGATGCCCACAACCGTCTTGCCGGCCCCGCACGGCAACAGCACGACCCCACTGCCAGCCCGCCGCAAGGACTCGACTGCGTCCTGCTGATACGGGCGTAGCGACACGTCACCACGTAGCTGAATGTCCAATCTGGCTGCGGGGCTGCGTCGTGACGCATCGACGATCGGCCAACCGGCTTTGGCCGCCGCGAGCTTCAAACGCCCAATATCTTTCGGTTGAACCGCACTGCCGGCCTCAAGACCGAGCCTGCGCGGCAGATCGGGATCCCTCGCCACCAGACGAAAACCACCCTCAGTTGCCTCCAGACGAAGCGCACCGTAGCGCCCCATGACGTCGGCTATCTCAGCCGCGAACACGGCCGGCACCCCATTCTGTGATGTCGTCTCAAGGTCCGCAAGAAGCTGTGCAGCTGTCACTCCGCGTGCCGCGCTGCCCCACAGCGCAACCGGGCTCAACCGGTACAAATATGCAGCCGCAATCATCATGCTTAGCTCGCCAAACGTCCGTGCTAGCAGAGCATTCTTTTCCTGCCCCCTCCCTGGGGTGACTATGACTGACTTGTTACTCTGGATTATGAGCTGGCTTTGCTGTTCCCGCACTCCTGACGCCTCTCGGTTTCGGCAGAGGAATGCCGAAAATGATACAATTAATCGGTTATAGTATTGCGAACGTACGTGTAGTCAGGGAGTCCCAGCCGGTGGAAACAGGAAACATCAGGCAAATCAGTATCGACACGGAAATGCGTCGCGCGTATCTCGACTATGCGATGAGTGTTATTGTCCAGCGAGCTCTTCCGGATGTCCGTGACGGTCTCAAGCCGGTCCAACGTCGCATCCTCTACGCTATGCACGACATGGGTTTCCGTCCAAATGGGCGCTACCGCAAGAGCGCCGGTATCATCGGTGAAGTGCTCAAGTCATACCATCCCCACAGCGATACCTCCGTCTACGACGCTCAGGTGCGAATGGTGCAACCGTTTTCGCTACGTTACCCTCTCATCGATGGACAAGGCAACTTCGGGTCAGTCGACGGCGATGGCGCTGCCGCGATGCGCTACACCGAAGCGAAGCTCGCTCCCATCGCCGAGGAACTCCTGGCCGATATTGACAAGAATACTGTTGATTTTAAATCGAACTACGACGAAACCACTCGCGAACCAGTCGTCCTGCCTGGCAAATTGCCGAACCTGCTCATCAATGGAGCCTCCGGTATCGCCGTTGGTATGGCGACCAACATCCCGCCCCATAACCTGACTGAAATCTGCAATGGTGTGAACTATCTGATCGACAATCCTGAAGCCACTGCGGAAGACCTCATGCAGATTGTCACCGGTCCGGACTTCCCAACGGGCGGCACCATTCTCGGACGTGAAGGTATCGCGGCTGCCTACGCTACAGGCCGGGGCCGCGTCGTGATGCGCGCCAAGGCCTATATCGAAGAAGCCGAACGTGCCGGCTACTACGCCATTATCGTTACAGAGCTGCCATACCAGGTCAACAAGTCCACACTGCTCGAAAAGATCGCCGATCATGTCCGGGCAGGGCGTCTGCTAGGCATTCATGATTTGCGCGACGAATCCGACCGCTCCGGTATGCGCATTGTCATTGAACTCAAGCGCGACGCCCAGCCACGCAAGGTGCTCAACAATCTGTTCAAACACACTGCTTTGCAGCAGACTTTTGGCGTCAACATGGTCGCTCTGGTTGATGGCGAACAGCCTCGAGTGTTACCTCTGAAGCGGTCGATGCAGCTCTATGTCGAGCATCGCCAGGAGATCCTGACGCGACGAACCGCATTCGAGTTGCAGCGCGCGCAACGCCGCGCCCACATCCTCGAAGGCCTTAAAATCGCGCTTGACAACCTGGATGCGATCATTCAGAACATTCGCCAGTCACGCACCGCGGAATCAGCGCGCACCAACCTCATGAAAGGGTTCTCGCTATCTGAGGTTCAGGCAAACGCCATTCTCGACATGCAGCTGCGTCGCCTGGCCGCTCTTGAGCGCCGCAAGGTTGAAGAGGAATATGAAGAAATCCTGAAAGAGATTGCCCGGCTAGAGGATCTGCTGGCCAATCCGCAGAAAATCCTTGGGATGATCAAGGACGACCTCACCGAGCTGCGCGACAAGTATGGCGACGAGCGCCGCACGCGCATAGTGGACGCCACCGGCGATCTCAGCGACGAAGATCTCATCCCAGAAGTAGACGTAATCGTCACCCTGACCCAGCGTGGCTATATCAAGCGTCTGCCGGACGGCACCTACCGCACTCAGCATCGTGGTGGCCGCGGCGTTACCGGCGTGCGGATGACCGAGAAAGACGGAGTTCAGCACCTGATCTCGACGAACACTCATGACTCGCTGCTCTTCTTCACCGACCGGGGACGCGTGTTCCAGATGAAGGCGCACGAGATTCCCGACGCGAGCCGCACGGCAAAGGGTTTGCCGATCGTAAACCTGATCGACGTCAATCCGAACGAGTCGATCACCACCGTGCTTCCGATTCGGGAGTTCGACTCCAGCAAGTTCCTTTTTATGTGCACTCGCAAAGGGCGCGTGAAACGAACCGACCTGAGCGCCTTCGCAACCGTGCGCAAGAATGGATTGATCGCCGTTTCTCTTGACGAGGACGACGAGTTGGCTTGGGTACGGGTCACATCCGGTAAAGACGAAATCATTCTGGTGACCGAACAGGCCAAGTCCATTCGGTTCCTTGAGCCGGATGTGCGCCCAATGGGACGGCCCGCTGCCGGGGTGATTGGCATCCGCATGGCGGACGACGACCGTATTGTGGCCGCCGACGTGATCTCCGAGGAGAATAAAGACCACCAGTTGATGGTCATCTCGGATAATGGCTTTGGCAAACGCACCAATCTGGGCGAGTTCCGCATCCAGGGCAGAGGCGGTCAAGGCATCACCGCGATGAAGCTCACCGGCCGCAACGGCAGGGTGGCCGGCGCCTATATTGTGAACGACAATCAGGAAGTCATCATGATCTCGTCAGCTGGTGTCATCATCCGCATCTCGACGGGACAGATCTCACGCTACGGCCGCTCGACCCAGGGCGTCTCGGTGATGCGTTTGCCTGCGGACGCGCGCGTGGTTTCAATTGCCGTCGTAAGTGAGAGTCTCGGCTCCGAGCAGGATCTCGGCGAGGTGATGGTCGAGCTTGACGCTCAGGAGTCGGCCGACGAGACGCCGGTCAACGGAAAGCGCTCGAGCAAAAAGCAAAAGAGCTAATACGCCAGCTCGTCAACAGAACGTGAGAACGCTGCCCGATGCTTTGGATCGTTCCTGGCTATCGGGCAGTGCCTTTTGTGTCACCAACCCTTTAGTCGATGTCCTGCGATTGCCGTCATCGACTAAAGGGTTGGTTGTCTGGCCGTTGGGGACGCTTTGCTCGTACTCGACGCTGCGGAAGAGGGATAAGGACGAGAATCATTGCCACAACGGCGGCGGCGCCCATAGCTATTGCGGAGCTTTCCGAGCTCAACGACCTCTCGCTCGTTTTGGTTGATTCGAGAAAAACGATCGTCAGCGAGAATACTGCGAATGTCACCGGCGCAACTGCCCCCCTCGCGCGCAAACTCACAAACATCGCGAGCGCCGTCACAATCGCCGCGACCATCCATGACACAGTGAGGCCACGCCACAATGCACCGGCGGAGAAATGGCTTGCGCCGAGCAAAATAGCCGTAATCGACAGGCCGCCCGGCAATACCCCGATCTGGGTCGCAGCGTTGCGGTCAGCTCCTGCCCTGGTTGCCACGACAACGACAACAGTGTAAATCAGCAGTGCCGCCGCGGCAGCGGCGAGGAAGTTTGCGCTCCGGCCACCGAGACGCGCATCAGCAACCTCAATGCCTGAGGCCGTCGCCAGCACGGGAACGAGCACCAGCAAGGTGATCCCGTCTGCCACCAACCGCCACTCCGCCGGCCGGCCCATGCGCACCAAACCTGCCACGATCGCAAACATCAGCAACGCTAAAGCGGTGGATATGATGGCCAGGGAAGCGTCGCCAAAACGCCCACCAAGGCTTGGCGTTAAGCCAAACCCAATCGCGCAGATCGCCCGGGTGAAGCCGTAGCCGAGCCCATCTCGCATACTCCAGACGCTAAAGCTGCTCCCTGTTGGGTAGCGGCGAACGCGCCGGCGCTGGCGTGGTGGCTTGAACGCCCGGCGCTTGACGCGATCGACAGTCTGATCCGGTTGGCTGAAATCTTCGCCTGGTCCGTCCACGCTGCCTCCTCTCCCGCTGGCAAGTATAAGACCATGAACACCGTGGACCATTGCTATACTCAAGCGCTGAGACTTGACAGAGGATAGATCGCGAAGGACTGCGCAGGATGATCGTGTTGCTGAGATGATGGACAAGCGCCTTGGAGTGTTTGGCGGATCGTTCGACCCGGTCCATGTTGGGCATCTTATTATCGGGGAAATCCTGCGCCATGAGCTCCAACTCGACACCGTGTTATTTCTGCCAGCCGGCAGGCCGCCGCACAAGCCGGAGCAAGAACTGGCCGCCGATCACCATCGTGTCGAGATGCTGGAACTGGCTCTATGCGACGCGCCCGGATTCGAGATCAGCAGGCTCGATCTCGATCGGCCGGGAAGCTCGTACACCGCCACCACCCTTGAGATATTGCGCGAGGATCTGTCCCCGAGCGCGGAGCTCTTTTTCCTGATGGGACAAGACTCGTTGCGCGACTTTCCAAGGTGGCGCGATCCGGGGCGCATCGCTCAGCTCGCGACGCTTGCCGTTGCACTACGGCCGGGAGTTGAGATGGATGTCCGCGACATCATTGACGCTGTTCCCGAAACGGCGGGCCGTATTCAGCTCGTTTCAGTTCCGCTTATCGGCGTGTCGTCTCGAGATGTGCGCAGGCGCATCCGAGACGGCGAATCATTCCGTTTCCAGGTTCCAACCCTCGTGGCTAACTATATTGTCAGCCACGGTTTGTATACAGACAGTGGATTGGACGCGACGGCGACGCGCGTCATTTGACACTGCCTTTCACAGGGACGTACACTCGGTTGTTACCCGATCTCAACATCGGTAACGCCTGCCTGCCATCTGATCTGTCTCCGGAGCGTACTGAGGGAATGTAGCTTTGAAGTTCAAGCCGGTCTATACACTCGCAATCATCGCGATCTTGACCGTCATGTCGGTCTGGATCACGCTGCCAACCGGTACGCTCGATTTTGGTGGATGGAAGACCAACAACGAGATCTACATCCACCAGGGCCTCGATCTCCAGGGTGGTCTCCAGGTCGTCCTTGAGGCCCGGCCACCTGAAGGACAAAGTGTCGACACGGATGCGCTTCAGGGCACGCGGGACACCATCGAACGACGGGTAAATGAACTGGGCGTGAGTGAGCCTCTCATCCAGACACGAGGCGACAATCAGATCGTCGTCGAGTTACCGGGCGTCGGCGATCCAGAGGCGGCCATTGAGGTTGTGCAGGCCACGGCGCTGCTCGAGTTCATTGATCCGCAGGGCGCCTTTCTGCCACCTGGAACCCGTGTCAACACGGAACTGGGACCCGCTGATGCTGTTGGAACCGGCGAGCCTGCTACCGGCGAAAATCCACCAACCTATCGCACGGTTATTAGCGGGGCCGATCTTTCGGACGCTTATCCGGCAACCGACGCTATCGGCACGCGGGTGGTTGGATTTGAAATTAGTGGTAGCGCCGCCAGCACATTGTTTGAATTCACGAGTAGCAATGTTACGCGGCCGATGTCCATCGTTGTGGACAAGGTAGTCATTAGTAGTCCCCAAATCAATCAACCAATTTCCGGAAGCGGTCAGATCAGCGGCATGAACACGGAGGAAGTATCCGATCTTGCCGTCCAACTCAAATCCGGCGCGCTAGAAACCCCGTTGGAAGTCGTCCAAAGCCGCACGGTTGGACCGACACTCGGCCAGGACTCCATTGACAAGAGCATCGTGGCCGGCATTGTTGGACTTGGGCTGGTGGCAATCATGATGGTGCTGTATTACCGCGTCCCTGGTGTCGTGTCCATCGCGGCATTGCTCATCTATACGACGTTTGTGTTCTCATTGTTCAAACTTATCCCAGTGACCTTAACCCTGGCTGGAATCGCGGGATTCATCCTCTCAATCGGTATGGCGGTGGACGCCAATGTGCTCATCTTCGCTCGATTGAAAGAGGAGCTGCGCCGCGGACGTTCCGTCGCCGCGGCTGTTGAAGACGGGTTCCGGCACGCATGGCCATCCATCCGGGATTCCAACATCGCCACGATGATCACCTGTGTCATTCTCTACTGGTTCGGGCAGTGGACCGGCGCCAGTCTCATTCAAGGCTTTGCCCTCACGCTCTTCATCGGTGTGGCTATGTCAATGTTCACCGCAGTTGTTGTGACGCGCACCTTCATGCGGCTTCTCCTTGGTATGCGCTGGTTCCAGGATCACTGGTGGCTCGGCGTGGAGCGCACCCGCCCAAGCGCAAGCGTTGCTGACTAGGTTCATTCGTCTACTAAAGATTTTGGGAGTTCGATGTTAGATCTCGTTGGCAAACGCAATCTATGGTTCATCATTTCGGCCATTCTTCTGGTCCCGGGGATAATCTCGCTCGCCGTCGAAGGACTCAACCTGGGGATCGACTTCACGGGAGGAACCGCCTGGGAGATCCAGATGTCGCAGCCGGTCACTACAACCGAAGTACGGGAAGTGTTGAGCGCAAACGGCTTTGGTGACGCCGTCGTGCAAACCTCGGACGACAACACTGTCATCATTCGGATGAGTGAGATCCGTGAGGGCGCCGCTGAAAAGATCGCAATTACCGAAGATCTGCAGACACGCTTCGGGGAGTTTGAGGAACTGAGCTTCACCACGGTCGGTCCCTCGGTCGGCACTCAGATACGTAACCGCTCTATCTATGCGGTGGGTCTGGCTTCTATCGGTGTGCTGCTCTACATCGCCTGGGCGTTCCGGAACACGAATAATCCGTTGCTTTACGGCATCTGCGCGATCGTCGCCATGCTCCATGATGTACTGCTCGTACTCGGAATCTTTTCAATTCTTGGGTGGACCCTGGGCGTCGAGGTGGATGCGCTGTTCGTCACCGCGATTCTGACTATTATCGGATTCTCGGTTCACGACACCATTGTCGTGTTCGATCGCATTCGCGAGAATCTGGCCAATAAGATGGCGCCCACGTTTGATGAGACTGTCAACTATAGCGTCGTCCAGACCATAGTACGCTCGATCAATACCTCGCTTACCGTTGTGCTGACACTTGCGGCGCTTTATCTCTTCGGCGGGGAGTCGACGCGCTGGTTTGTGATGGCCCTGTTGATCGGCGTGGTGGCTGGAACCTACTCATCCATCTTCAACGCAGCTCAGCTACTGGTTGCCTGGGAACAGGGCGACATCCGGCGATTCTTCACATTCGGGCGCGGCGGGAATGAGCCGCAGCGGGAGTCACGAACCATTCGCCCATCGTGAGTAGCGGTCAAGATACTGAATCTACCAGAGCGGCAATCGCCGTCATCGGTGGCGGCATCGCGGGACTGACAACCGCCTATCGCCTGGCGCAGCGTGGCCACAGAGTAACCTTGTGGGACCCAAGCGCGCAGCTTGGCGGTCAAGCTGCTGCTTTTTCCGTGCCAGGTGGGCATCTCGAATTTTTCTACCACCACCTCTTCATGAGCGATCGCGCAATCGTGGCGCTCATCGAAGAGCTAGGCATCGAAGATCATCTTGTCTGGCTCAGTTCAAAGAATGGCTTCTTTGCGGACGGGAAAATCTACTCCCTGGCAGGAGCGCGTGATCTGCTGTCGCTGCCAATCATCCCGTTTATTGACCGTTTGCGCCTTGGATTCGTAACGCTCTTCTTGCAGAAGACGACCCCACAAGGGGACCGTTGGAAGAAGTTCGAGCGTGTCACCGCTTGGGAATGGCTGCGGCGCGCATCGGGAGAACGCGCCTTTGACCGTATTTGGGCCATGCAGTTGCGCGCCAAGTTCGGGCCGCGCGCTGAGCATGTCGCCATGTCCTGGTTCTGGAACAAGATCTATCTTCGTACCCAATCGCGTGAAGGTTTGCTTGGCGAAGAGAAGCTCGGCTACATTATGGGCAGCTTCAACGTTCTTATCGACCGGCTTGCCGGCGCTTGCCGCGAGCAGGGCGTCGATATCCGGGCGGGCTGCGGCGTCAACGAGATCAAGCAAGTTGATGGGGACAAACCCCGATTTGAAGTGCGTGACGCCCACGGGCGAGCCGAAATCGTTGACCGGGTCATCGCCACGGTACCGTCACCGGTCCTGCTGCGGTTGTTCCCCGACATGCCCGAGCCCTATCGCAGCCGGCTGACCTCAGCGGTGTATCAAGGTGCGGTCTGCGCCCTGCTCCGTCTTGATCAGCCGTTGAGCGACACTTACTGGATGAATATCGCCGATGAGCGCTTGCCCTTCACCGGTATCATTGAGCACACCAATTTCATTGGACCCGAGCATTATGATGGTAATCATTATGTCTATGTGAGTAAGTACGTCGACTGGGATCACCCGTACGTCACCATGTCCGATGAGGAACTGCTCGACGAATACGTTCCCAAGCTCCAGATCGTCAATTCAAAATTCAACCGGTCATGGATCCAGCAGCACTGGATCTTTCGGGAGCGAGCGGCGCAGCCAATTATCTCGCTGAACTATTCTGAAAAAATCCCGGCACATCAGACCCCCATTGAAGGCCTGTATCTGGCGAACACGGCTCAGATCTACCCTCAGGATCGTGGAACGAACTACAGCGTCGATCTTGGCAACCGGATTGCGGAGCTTGTCGACGGCGATATAGCTCGCACGAAGGCCGATCGTGGCTAACGCGCCCTCCACAACGAACGCCCGTCAGTGATCTCGTGGGACACGTCCCCTCGCTCCTCCAGATAGGTCAAGAACGCGAAGATGGTTGGATGCAGCAAGTAATACGCCGCGGCGTCCTGGGGATCCGCCTCTAATTCACCAAGTAAGCGAGCCAGGATCTCTTCGGCCATCAACGGCTCCCGGCATATTATGACTATCCTATCGGCAACCTCCAACACCAGAGCGCGATTTTGATCGACCAGTCCGCCAACATGTTCCAGGGTTGGACCGTGGCCCGGAACGGCAGTCAGGTGCGGGGTTTCCTGTGCCCGGTCGAGCGCCTTGAGATGGTCTCGAACCGAGAACAGGTAGGGCATCTTGTAGCGCTCGATAACACGATCCGGCAAGACCACATCGGCGCAGTAAAACACCTCGTCAATCAGCAAACCCATCTGATTACCGGAATGGCCGGCCAGCGAAACCGCCTTGATCTCCACCCCCTCTATCTGCAACGGACCAGCGTCATAAACGACATCGACTGGAGACGCGCCGGCCAGCATGAAGCCGCTCCGTAGCGACGCGGGAGGGTCTGCCCCGGCGAACAGGCACAACGGCTGAAAGAGCGGGTAGCGCAACACGGCCTCGTCCCACGACGGCGCATAAACTTTCGCGCCCGTGCGTTTCACAACAAACGCATTCCCGCCAAAATGGTCGGCGTGCCCGTGCGTCGTGACAATCGCCACTACCTGCCTGTCCTCGGCGTTGAGCTCCCGCAAAACCTTGCGGGCGGCGGTGTCATTCAGGCCGGTATCGATCAGGATGGCGTTGCCGTCATCAGCCTTGATGACGCCAATGTTCACTCCACCTGGCGCGACATGTGCCCTCCCATGGATGTGCTCGATCAACTGGGCCCTCGTCTTCCCACCGAAACCGGCGTATAATTCACAAACATCAGTATCCAGGCGCCCGTAGCTCAGTGGATAGAGCGCTTGCCTCCGGAGTAAGAGGTCACAGGTTCGAATCCTGTCGGGCGTACCGTGTTGATTGGCGCGAGTGTTCATTCACTCGCGCTTTTTCATTCCCATTCAATCGGGCTCGACAATAGTGTACGTACACTCTATACTACCGGGAGAACTATCCATTACCAGCGGTTGATCCAAGGAGAAACCACAAACCTGGTTGCAGTTGTACAATCCCGTGGAAGGTGGCGGCGGAATGGTCGTTTCCAATCAGAACGTCAGTGGCTCAACCCCTTCAATACGTGCCTGGGAACGCTTGGTCGGCTTGCTGCACCATAGGCTCGTTATTGGACCGGCTCAATTGTTGCAGGCGTTCACACACAATTTCAGAAATATGGCCGCGCAACGAACGCCAACGCACGACGGTATCATTCGCTATATCTCAATGCCACCACGGCAGCCAGGCTATCTGCTCGAGAGGAGTGACCTGTTGTTTCGTCGCGATAACCAGGGGGAATCGTTCGATGACGATGTCTCCGCTTTGCGAGATCAGGTCGGCTCTGGCCGGCGTGACCAGCCGGACGACAACCAGTATCCGGACGCCGACCAGACCACCTACTCCCCGCCACAGCAGTCCTGGAACACGATCGCCGGCACGCCCACTGAATCATCCTACTCGACACCCGCAATCGAGCCGCCGCCGCGCCCAGCCCCGGAGGCTGGCGAGGCGAGCGTCATCGCGCAGGACACGACCTGGGATGGAACCGTGCAGTCGAGCGGCTCCCTGCATGTCTACGGCACGCTTGGAGGCGAGATCACTGTTGAAGGTGACGTCTATGTTGCTGAGGGAGCCGCAGTATCCGCCAACATCCGCGCGGGTAGCATGACGATCGCGGGAACGATCGAAGGAACTATTGAGTGCACCGGGCGCTTTGAAGTCTTACCTTCTGGCCGGGTCACTGCCGACGTCGCCGCTCCACGACTTGTTGTTCACGAGGGCGCCGTCGTCGTCGGGAAGCTCCGCATGACTTCAGAAGCCACCGGTGGTGAATAGACAACGCATCATGCGTTGGCACGGAAGAAGGGCCCTATGAGTTACTCCGGAGTGGAACCGTCCGGCAATGTCGCAGCTGATGAATCAGCCGATCGCGGCACCTCGATTATTGACCGGCATTCAGAGATAGACGGCACGTATAACACGTCCCGCGATCTCCGAATCGAAGGGTTGCTAACCGGGTCGGTGAACTGTGACGGCGTGCTCTTCATTGCAGACGGAGCAATCGTCGATGCGACGGTGGATGCTGCGAGCGTGATCGTATCCGGCCAGTTGAGCGGCAACATCCGGTGTCGCGGCAGACTTGAGATTACAGCCAGCGGCAGCGTTGGCGGCGAAGTTGAGACAGCAGCGCTGGTGATCGTCGAGGGCGCTCGCTATGAGGGCCAGATCAAAATGACTGGGATTTCCATGGAAACAAGCGGGCAACCTGTCGCCACCCCCGCCGCTCAGGACGATACCGTCTCTGACGCCCACTCGCTTCTCAGGCGCTTCACTTCGACGCCGCCGGTAGAGTCCCGAGATGAATCTCCCGCGGCTACTTTTGATGAAGATGAGGATGATGAGGGGTAGCGGCAAAGGTCGTTGGATGGGTTAAAGGCTATGAAACCCATGGTATACTGCTCGTAATGCTGCGCCACTCGCCTGTTGTACTTACACTTTTTAGTCCGTTCATGTTGATCGGACACATCGCGGTGGTGCAATGGGAGCTACACCAGAGGAGTCCATTGAGGACAGTACAAGGATGTAGTAAGAGGGGGACAACCGTATGACAGGACGAAAGTGCGGCACTTGCAAGCACTTTGAACCCGGACCATTGTGGCGCAAGGGTTGGTGTCGAAACCCCCTTCTCTATTCACCTCAACAAAGCCATTTAGTCAACGACGAAGAACTCGACTGCGAGCGTGGCATGGGCAACTACTGGGAAGCTGCCGAGCCCGCGTTTTCGAGTCGGTCCGGCAATATCTCTGACGGTTTCCGCGAGCCGGTCGCTGAGGCCATGGGCAAAGCCGTGCGCTATCCGCTGGTAAGTGATAGCGGTCAGCCGGTATATCCCGTCACCGGCGCAGCGGGACAGGGTGGCGATCGAACGCCCTACGGCGATCCTCCCGGTGGTGGCTGGTCAGGTGGCCCGCCAAACGGCGGTGATCGCGACTACAATTACGATCCCGAAGAACGTTACTGGACTGATTATTTGAGAATCGCTGCGCCCATTCTGGGCGTCATCCTTATGGTTCTGGTATTCTGGCTCGCAATTTCCCAGTTCCTGGGCGATGACGATGAAAATGGTTCGATCGCAGGCGAAGACACGACGCCTGTCTCGCTGCCAACGACAATGGCCTCTCCGGCCCCAGCCACGACACCACCACCTGCAAACGGCACACTCCCGCCAATCATTGTTGAAGGCACACCAGGTACGGAAACGACCCCCCCGGCCGGGAATGGCGCGGCAACAACACCGCCGGATGTACCACCGACGACGGGTGGTGAGATCGCCGTTGGATCCACCGTCGAAGTGATCGGAACGGGTGGAACAGGAGTGAACGTGCGTTCACAAGCGTCCACCGACGGCGAGATCATCGCCACCTTTATTGACGGCACGATACTGGAGGTCACCGGCGATTCCGTTCCAGCTGAAGACTTCATCTGGTGGCCCGTCATTTCGGAGGAAGGTATCCAGGGATACGTCGTGCAGGAGTATCTCGAGGCCGTCGAGTAACAACCAGGCCGACAAGGACGAAACAGGATCTGTGCTATACTTCCCGGCGGCCC
>JACCZH010000256.1 GCA_013696045.1 Chloroflexia bacterium | reverse complement strand
CGCGTACCGGGCCGGGTTGTTGGCGGGGATATTGCACGACCTGCCGCTGGATGTTGCCGGCCGTATTGGGTCGGTCGCCGCAACCTATGTCGTGGAGTCCAAAGGCACTCAGAGCCACCAATACACGCGTGATGAATTTAGCAAGCGGTTTGCAGAGACGTTTCCAGATTACGCTGAGAGCGCAGCGAAGGTGTTCGTGAAGCGCTAGTTTTCGATTTTATTGAGTAGAAGGAGTCATTCATGGCCGAAGTCGAACAGCTCTCATATGACATAGCCGATCGGTCGCTCGCGGCAGCCGGCCATAGGCGTATTAGCTGGGCAGCCCGCGAGATGCCGGTGCTGGAGCTTATCCGCGAGCGCTTTGAGCGCGACCAGCCACTGGCTGGCATGCGGATTGTTGCCTGTGTCCACGTCACGACGGAAACCGCGAACCTGGCGCTCACACTGCGGGCAGGCGGCGCGCACGCGGTGATTTGTGCCAGCAACCCGCTCTCTACCCAGGATGACGTGGCGGCCGCGCTGGTGGACGAAGGCATATCGGTTTTTGCCATCAAGGGCGAGGATTCGGACACCTATTACCGGCACCTCAACCAGGCGATTGACCACAAGCCTCACATCGTTATTGACGACGGGGCGGATGTCGTGAGCACTCTCCACCGGCAGAGACGCGACGCGCTTGAAGGCATGGTTGGCGCGACCGAAGAAACCACAACCGGTGTGGTGCGCATGCGTTCCATGGAACGCCAGAACGTCCTGGAGTTTCCAGTCATTGCAGTGAATGATGCCGAGACGAAGCACTTCTTCGATAATCGCTATGGCACCGGTCAGTCGACACTTGACGGCATTCTGCGGGCAACCAATATCCTGCTAGCGGGCAAGACCATGATCGTCGCCGGTTACGGCTGGTGCGGTAAGGGCATCGCGATGCGGGCGAAGGGCATGGGCTCGCGTGTCATTGTTACCGAGATCAACCCGACGCGGGCGCTTGAGGCGGCCATGGACGGCTTTGCGGTCACCACCATGGAGCGCGCGGCGGCGATGGGCGATATTTTTGTCACCGCTACCGGCAACATCAACGTCATCGACCGCGATGATTTCGGAAATATGAAAGACGGCGCGATTGTCGCCAACGCCGGGCATTTCAACTCCGAAATTAACCTTGCGGCGCTAACTGAGATGGCTGGTGAGGGGCGCCGGGAGCTGCGGCCATTCGTCGAGGAATTTCAGCTTAGCTCGGATAAGCGGGTGATTGTTCTGGGCGACGGACGGCTCATTAACCTGGCCGCCGCCGAGGGCCATCCAGCCAGTGTCATGGACATGTCATTTGCGAACCAGGCGCTGGCCTGCTCGTACCTGGTCCAATCCAAGGGAACGCTCGAGAAACGTGTCTATAACGTTCCGACCGAAATCGATCAGCACATCGCCAAACTCAAGCTGGACAGTATGGTGATCGAGATCGACACGCTCACCGACGAGCAGCAGAACTACATGGAATCGTGGGAGCAGGGGACCTAACCCGGTGAAGGGCGAGCGTCCTCGTCCAACGAAAGAGGTATTGGTATGACAACGTCTTTTGTCCGATCGTCGCAGACGTTCTTTACATCGGAGTCCGTCACCGAAGGGCATCCCGATAAGATCTGTGACCAGATTTCGGATGCCGTGCTCGACAAGATCATTGCCGAAGACCCGGATGCGCGTGTTGCCTGCGAGACGGCGACCACGACCGGCTTGATTATCGTTATGGGCGAGATCACGACCGATGTCTACGTCGATATTCCAACTATAGCCAGGGAAGTAGTGCGCGACGTCGGCTACACCCGCGCTAAGTACGGTTTCGACTATGAGACCTGTGGCGTGATGACGTCGATCAAGGAGCAGGCGTCCGAGATCAGTGAGGCTGTTAGCCACGCTATGGAATCACGTGCTGACAGCGGCGTCGATCTACGGAGCACGACCGGCGCGGGCGATCAGGGCATGATGATCGGGTTCGCATGCGATGAGACTCCGGAGCTGATGCCGCTGCCGATCTCGTTGGCACACGCCCTCACTCGCCAGCTTTCGGCGGCCCGAAAAGATGGCACACTGCCCTGGCTTCGGCCGGACGGTAAGAGCCAGGTAACGATTGAGTACGCTCACGGCAAACCTGTCCGGGTTGCGACGGTCGTTATTTCGGCGCAGCACGACGACGCCGTGTCAAACACTGTTATTTATGAGGGCATTCAGAATGCCGTTATTGATCGGGTTGTGCCGTCGCACTTGATGGAGCAAACCGAGATTCTGATCAACCCGAGTGGGCGCTTCACCGTCGGAGGCCCGATGGGTGACGCCGGATTGACAGGACGAAAGATCATTGTTGACACTTATGGCGGGGTTGCCCGGCATGGCGGGGGAGCATTCTCGGGCAAGGATCCAACCAAGGTTGACCGCTCGGCGGCCTACGCGGCACGCTATGTGGCCAAGAATATCGTCGCCGCCGGCCTCGCGGAGCGCTGCGAGATTCAGGTCTCGTACGCGATCGGCGTTGCGAATCCACTGTCATACTATGTCGAAACGTTTGGGACGGGCAAGCTGGATGACGACCGGCTTATTGCGCTCATCAAGGAGCACTTCGACTTGCGCCCGAGGGCCATCATCGAGGATCTTGATCTTATGCGCCCGATCTACCGGCAGGTGGCGGCTTATGGACACTTTGGACGGCCGGACCTCGACCTCACCTGGGAGCGGACCGACAAGGCGGAAGCTCTGCGCGACGCGGCGGGACTCCATGCCGCGACTGCCGACTAGCAGGACGTGTGGAGGTGTCTGCTGCCGAACCGGTGGTGATGATTACCGGCGCTGGCGGGTTCGTCGGCGGGCACCTTATCGCGGAACTCGAACGCGAGACGCAGTGGGAGATCATAGGTCTTGAGCGACGTCCGTCCAGCGCACGAGGTAGAGTTCGTATGCTCGTGTGCGATCTCCAGGATCGTGGGCTGGTTGAGCGCACTGTCGCGCGCTACCGGCCTGATTACATCGTTCACCTGGCGGCCCAGAGCTACGTTCCCCAAGCTCTCGCGTCGCCAGCGGACACGATTGTCAATAATTCGGTAAGCCAGATCAATCTCTCGGAGGCATGCCGGTCTGCCGGTATCAACCCTGTGTTCCTGGTGATCGGATCGGCGGAAGTGTATGGCTTCGCTGGGCCAGAAGAGATGCCGCTGGACGAAAACCAACCCTTTCGCCCCGGGAATCCCTACGCGGTTTCAAAGATTACCCAGGACATGCTCGGTTATCAGTATTTCAAGACATATGGAATGAAGATGGTGCGGCTGCGCCCCTTCAATCACTTTGGTCCGGGCCAGAGCGACCGCTTCGTGTTGAGTAGCTTTGCCCGGCAGATTGCGCAGGCGGAGCGGGGGCGAATTGAGCCGACCGTGTTGACCGGAGACCTCTCGTCCGAGCGTGATTTCTGCGATGTGCGTGACGTCGTGCGAGGATATCGGCTCGCGCTCGATCATGCCTTGCCTGGGGAGGCGTACAATATCGGATCGGGCGTCGCACGACCGGTGGGGTCGCTTCTGAACATGCTGATCGGCATGGCGGAGATTCCTATAGAAATTCGACGGGATCCCGCTCGAATGCGGCCGTCTGATGTCCAGGTCCTGGTGGGCGACGCCCGCAAGTTCCAGGGAGCGACCGGTTGGGAGCCTCGAATTCCGATTGAGGATTCCCTGCTGGAAATTCTCAACTACTGGCGTGCCGAACTCCGGAGGCCCGACGATTGATCGTCTGGCGCAGGCTCCCTGGATATCTGAAGTGATTTCTATCCGCGCTGTTATTTGAATTCCATCTTCTCGGGTGATCGCCCGCAGGGCACGGAACCGAACGGGTTCAAGTATGCTTTGCGAGGTTGATAATCGCGCTAGTGGAACGGAGCGAGAATTTTGAAACTCGTTGCGGCGATTGTCCAAGAATACGACGCCAACAAGCTTGTGCGCGCGGTGGTGCAGGCTGGGTTTCGGGCGACGATCATCGGTAGCACCGGTGGGTTTCTCCGAACCGGTAATACGACGCTCATCAGCGCAATTGAGGATGCTGATGTGGGAGCACTACTGGCGCTCATTGCCGCGAACTGTCGCGAGCGCACGGAGATGCTGCGCCCCGAAATAGTCGGCGATTACGCCGATTGGTATCCTCCACAGGAGGTGGAGGTGATCGTTGGGGGTGCGACGGTGTTCGTTGTGCCCGTTGCCCATTTCGAGCGCATCTTCTAGCCGGGGAAATAGACATCATGACGCTGCGAACTCAGATGTACCGGTCAGTCATTCACTACTACGTCGCGTTGAAATTAAGCGCCGGCGCGGTTGCGCCGATGTTCGGTCCACAGTTTGAGAATCCTCCCACGCCGATCGTGCGCCGTTACGTCCATGCCGACGGGACACAATGGGACCCACGGGAAACGGTCTCGGTTGGCACGCGGAGGGGCATCGTTACGTTGCCGTGCGGGGATCGTCGGGCGTTCCCTGCAGCATTCATTGGAAATAATTAGACCCTCTTGATGTGTCGCGATTGGCAGGGGCCGCAGGTCAGCGCCGAACGTGGTTCTCTAAACGGAAATTACCTACGTAGACAGCACACGACCCCTGCGATCTGGAGCTCTCTGTCTCAGGAGCTCACGAGCGAAACAGGCGCGCCAACGGTCCGCTGTTCCTCGCTCAGCATTGGTTGCAGAATACGTTGCATGGCCATGATGTGGGCGCAGGTGTCGTGGACTTCGTAGAAATGGCAGGTGCAGCGGAACTCAGTATCTTGCATGGTAACGCGGTGTTCGTCGTGTCCACCGTTAAAGGTGACTTCGAAATTGTTGAACCGGGCGCGATCCGGCTCTTCGGCGTACCGGCGAGCTTTCTCCACTTTGCTGATCAGGGTCGAATTCAAGGGAGATCTCCTTTCGCCAATCCATAACGCCCGCCAATCGCGGACGCATTTTTCATTGCGACAGTGGGAATCAGCCTGGATTGAAGATCGCAGGCCAATTGCCAAACAACAAAAAAACACCACGGCTCAAGGCCGGGTGTTTATCTCGTGGCCGCTTGCTCTGGAGCCTGCCCGCTCATACTGGGCCGTCCTTTCCTTCGCAACCGTATCTAACAATAGTCTAACAGATCGACCACAATCTCCGCACAATCTGGAGAATGTCCGGTCCGGTACAATCGATTCAGTTTTTGGCGGTACAAGCCCACGCGTTAGGCACGGGATGAACGGGACAGCGAAGCAAGAGATCAGCGCGGCAGTGCTTGCCGGCGGACAGAGCCGCAGGATGGGCACGGACAAGGCCTTACTCCAGCTAGGAGGCGTCCCGCTGCTGGCGCGAGCGATTCATGCGATTTCGGCAGTTAGCAACGATGTCTTCGTCGTCGGCGATCGTCCCGCGTATCATGGTTTTGGAGTTTCGGTGGTCGCCGACGCGTTTCCAGACACGGGGACGCTCGGCGGCATTGCGACGGCGCTGCGAAACGCGAAGCGTGACTATGTGCTGGTGGTAGCTTGTGACATGCCGCTTCTGAACGTAGATCTCTTGCAATCGCTGGTGAATGAACGGCGTGACTACGACGTGCTGGTTCCGGTGCGTGCGGGTGAGCAGAGCCAGCAAAGGGGGAAGCAGACGTTCGAGACATTACATGCTATCTATGCGAGGTCATGCTTGCCATTTATTGAAGCACGCATCCGCCAGGAAAAGTACAAGGTCGGCGGGTTTTTTGAAGATGTGACCGTCAGAACCGTTGACGAAGACTGGCTTCGCAACGTTGACCCTGAACTGCTGTCGTTCGTCAACACAAACGACCGTGCGGAACTCGACCGAGCGTCGGCGCATATCCGGACGTCTCAGGGTAGCGCGATACAGGGAGAAACACTGTCGTGAGGGACTATTCCAAATTCTTGAAAGATGACCATCGGTTGGATGTACGGCTGATCCCGCGCCCGGCCTACACGCAGATGGTAACAGATTACCGCCAGCTGCCAGAAGTAATCGCCGAAATTTTCGAGACCCATTTCTGGCTTTGGGATCTGGAGGAGACCGAGCGCGAGTTGGCCGCGAAGGGCGAGCAGATGAACCGGGCGGAAATTGCGCAGAAAATGCTTGGTGAAATGGATGACAACGAGTGGTGGCAGGTAATGCAATCCTTCGAAGCACATTTCCAACAGCACTTTCATGCCTGCTCGGAGCGCTGGTCTGATTTGCTGGATCCGGTCTATGATGAGCAGGAGTCCGCTGGTTGGATTGCGCGCCAGTAACGGAGGTTTCCCCGATGCAGTTCCAGATTGAAACCGCCCATCGTCCGGTTGTTATGGGTACACGCGGCGCGGTGACGTGCGGGCATCCTCTCGGTTCCATGGCCGGCATCCGGATGTTAGAGAGAGGCGGTAGCGCCGTCGACGCCATTGTCGCGATGGCGGCGGCCGTCGCCGTCGTTGAGCCTGGAATGTCGGGAGTCGGCGGTGATGGGTTTACCCTGGTGTATGACTCTGCAAAGCGGGAAGTATTCACCGTCAACGGAACCGGGCCTGCGCCGCAGCGCGCAACTCGTGACCAATTTGCTGACGGTATTCCGGCTCGAGGTCCCAGGAGCGCGTCCGTGCCGGGCTCGGTCGGTGGTTGGGCTGCAATGCACAAGCGCTGGGGGAAAGTATCGTTCGACGAGGTCCTCGCTCCGGCTATTTCCTACGCAATGGACGGGTTCCCAATATCGCACAATCTCGCGGTCTACTTGAACGGGACTGCGGACCAGTTTCGAGAGTACCCCTCCAGTAGCCAGGTATTCTTGCAGTTCGGACGTGACGCGGTGGATGGAGATCTTCTGCGACAGGTGGACCTCGGAGATTCATTGCGGTCTATCGCAGACTCACACGGTGAGTCGTTGTATCGCGGCGAGCTCGCGGCCAGGCTCTCCAAGGCTGTGCTGGCGGACGGCGGTCTGGTCGATGAGGAATCGTTAGCAACCTTTGAGGCTGAAATCCTGTCGCCGTTATCCGCAGCCTACCGTGGTTTGACGGTCTATGAACCGGGCCCGAATTCATCAGGACATGTGCTACTGCAAGAGCTCCTTATGACGGAACAGTTAGATGTTTCGGCCTGGGGTCCTCTCTCGGCTGATCTGATTCATCACATGGTAGAGATCAAGAAGCTCGCATTTGAAGACAGGGAACGTTTTACGAGCGATCCAAGGTTTGTTGGAGAGTTGCCGACGGAGTTATTCACTGAAGGTCATGCTCGGACGCGGCTGGCCGAGCTGCGACCGGATCAAGCTCGCGGGCAGCTGGTTGCGGACGCTGCTGGAAGCGGGGACACGACCTACCTGGCGGCGGCGGACCGGGATGGCAACGTGGCGTCGATGACAACGTCGATCAACATGGCGTTTGGCTCCGCGTATGTAGCCGGCTCAACCGGTATCCTGTTGAACAATCGTATGACATACTGGCATCTCGATCCCGGGCACCCGAACACGCTGGAGCCGGGCAAGAGAGTGCGGCACACTGTGAGTCCGGCGATCCTGCTGGACGGTGACCGGCCGGCAATGGCGATCGGTACGCCGGGTTCTGACGGCCAGGTGCAGACAATCTATCAGGTGCTCATCAACATGCTTGAGTATGGGATGAATCCGCAGGAGGCGGTGGAACACCCGCGCTGGCGGAGTTTTGTCGACGGCCAGGACGCGAACTGGCCACACAGCTGCGTCAACCAACTTCAGGTTGAAAGTCGCATCCCCAGCACCTCCATCGAAGGGTTGCAAGCGCGCGGCCACCAGGTGTTGCGCTTAGCTGGATGGGGATCAATTGGTTCAGTGCAGGTTATCAGGATTGACAATGAGCGTGGAGTATTCGCTGTTGGCAGTGATCCTCGGCGCGATGCCTATGGCCTGGCCATCTAGCGCTGGCGGCCGGCGATGACTTGTAAGCAATGATCGTCGAACACTGGGACGGTGCGTGCCGGGATAAAGCGAGCTGCGTCGGATCGATGCGCGGTTGGCACACCTCCCGGTCTATCGAGGAGATGTCCGACAACGCGGGAAAGATCCTCAATGTCGTCCGGGGCATAAAAATACGCTGACGGCAGGGTTTCAGGGTAGGCGAGGTTCGCTGGGAGTACGGGGACGAGGCCAGACAGCGCTGCTTCGAGAGCCGCAACACCGAAGAACTCATGGTTGGCCGTTGATACGAAGATGCCGGCACTGGTTAGCGCCGCCTCGTAGGTTGACCTGTCTTCGAAATGTCCTGGAAGCGACGCTCGATGAGCATGTTGCTTCAGGCCGGTTTCGATGTCCTCTGTGCCAGTGCTTCCTGTGCCCAGCACGAGCAGGTCGAAGTCCTGACCGGCAGCCGTCAGGATATCCAGAAACTGGACGAACGTGTCTGGCCGCTTGTCTAGCTCCCAGCGAGCGTTCCACAGCAGCCGTCGACCAGGTTGATCGGGCTTGCGCGCCAACGTGTCGGTGTCGATCCACACCGGTGGATACATCACTTTGCATTTTGGTTCGAAGGCAGAGTG
>JACCZH010000228.1 GCA_013696045.1 Chloroflexia bacterium | reverse complement strand
CGCAACTGCTGATCGACCATTCGCTCCTGAACGGCCACCCTCGTTTTATGGGCTACATCACATCGTCCTCAGCGCCCATTGGTGCTCTGGCCGACCTCCTGGCAGCAACCGTCAACCCGAATGTTGGCGCATGGGCGCTCTCGCCAATGGCGACTGAGATTGAGCGACAAACGGTGCGCTGGATCGCTGAGATGGTTGGCTACCCGTCAGACGCAGGTGGATTGTTGGTTAGCGGCGGGAACATGGCCAACTTCGTCGGTGTTCTCGCCGCGCGCCGGGCCAAAGCTGATTGGGATGTACGCACCGACGGCTTGCGGTCACCCAATGCGGGCAAGCTGCTCATCTACACGTCGCGCGAGACCCACACCTGGGTGGAGAAGGCCGGCGACCTGTTCGGATTCGGAACCAGCGCCATTCGCTGGATCCCGACAGATGCGTCCCTGCGCATGGACGTGACGGAGCTGCAACGCCAGATCGAAACAGACCTTGAGGCAGGCAACCGGCCGTTCATCGTTGTCGGCACGGCGGGCTCGGTCAGCACCGGGGCTATTGATCCGTTGCCTGCCATCGCGGAGGTCTGCCAGGCGCATAACCTGTGGTTCCATGTTGACGGCGCATATGGCGCGTTCGCGGCGGTCTTACCCGATGCACCAGACGATCTGAAGGGGTTGGCGTTGGCTGATTCGCTGGCGCTCGATCCACACAAGTGGTTGTACAGCCCACTCGAGGCCGGCTGCGCCCTGGTGAGGGACGCGAAGGTGCTCGAGGACACCTTCAATTTCCACCCAACGTACTACCACTTTGAGGGCCAGGATGACGATCCACCCATCAACTTCTACAGCTATGGGATGCAAAACTCGCGCGGATTCCGGGCGTTGAAGGTCTGGCTGGCGTTGCGGCAGGCGGGGCGCGCCGGCTACGCGCGGATGATCTCAGACGACATCTTCTTCGCTAGAGAGCTTCACAGACGGATCACCGACCATCCTGAGTTCGAGGCGTTCACGCAAGGGCTCAGCATCTCAACGTTCCGCTACGTTCCGGTAAACGTAGCGGCAACTGGGGCCGGTCGCGAGGAGTACCTCAACCAGCTCAACAAGGATCTGCTCAGTGAGCTACAAAAGAATGGTGAAGTATTCGTCTCGAACGCTGTCATCGGGGGAACCTTCGTCCTCCGAGCTTGCATCGTGAACTTCCGAACCGCGATGTCGGACATCGACATGATTCCGGAGATCATCGCAAACACCGGCAGGAAACTGGACGCCCGATGCCGTCCTGTACACTCCTGATATTCCGACGCCATAACGGTTCCCGAACTGGCTGGGTGTTCGCTGGCCGGGCACGTCCAGCTCGTCGCGAACCAGCGTCTCAGACAACCCCCCGGGACAGCACGAACGCCTCGTGCAGGGCGTTGACGGCGCGCGTGACGTCATCCCCGGCGATGGCGAACGAGATGTTGAGCTCGCTTGAGCCCTGGGCGATCGTGACGATGTTGATGCCTTCGTCTCCCATTGTGCTAAACACCCGCCCGGCCACGCCCGGCGTGCCGCGCATCCCCGCGCCAACAACGGCGACTATCGCAAGATCGGGATCAACGGCTATCGAGAGCACCCGCTCGCTGGAGATATCCCCCGCAAACTCGGCCTGCAGAGCGTCACGCACCATCGCGCCTTCACTGTCCTGCACCACGAACGTGACACTGTGCTGTGACGACGCCTGGGAGATCATGTAGACGTTCGCGCCGGTCTGGCCGACGCTGGCGAAGATCCTTGCGGTCACGTCCGAAACACCGATCTGGCCGCGTCCCTCGACCGTGACGGCCGCCAGGCCCGAGATCGAGGCGATCGCCTTGGCAACCGTCCCGGAGTCGCTCTCCGGTCCGATCTTTGTTCCGGGCAGTTCCGGCCGGAATGTATTCTTGATCCAGAGCGGGATGCCGATCTCGGAGGCTGGATGCATAGTCTTAGGGTGGATCACCTTCGCGCCAAAATAGGCTAGCTCGGTGGCCTCGTCGTAAGAGACGCTATCCAGCGTGCGAGCATTGGGCACCAACTGTGGGTCCGCCGTCAGGACACCATCGACGTCGGTCCAGATCCAGACTTCGTCAGCCTGTAACGCATTCGCCAGAATCGAAGCCGAATAGTCCGAGCCACCACGTCCGAGAGTTGTCGTAATCCCGCTGCGGTCAGCGCCAAAGAAACCAGTCACCACCGGGAGAACCCCACTCTCGAACAAAGGAGCGAGCGTAGCCCCAGTCATCGCTCGGGTCTGGTCGAGGAGCGGAGCGGCAGAACCGAACTTGCTGTCGGTCACGATCAACCGGTCCGCCGCAACCGCCTGGGCCGGCACGCCGCGCTCAGCCAGCGCGGCGGCCACAACGATGCTACTCAAACGCTCGCCAAACGACACGATCCGGTCTCTCGCCCTGGGCGAGAGCTCACGCAGCACATAGATGCTGTAGAGCAGACGGGCGGCTTCATCAACAAGCGTCGCCAGCGCCGCCTCGGTTTCCCTGCGCCGTTCGCCACTTGGAAGAAGCTCCAGCAGGGCGGAACGGTGCGGCGCGAGCAATACGGCGCGTGACGTGTCGACGGTGTCGCTGTCCCCAGCAGCGGCCGCCTCGGCGGTTGCAAGCAAGGTGTTCGTCATGCCACTCATCGCGGAAACGATTGCCACCACCCGGACGCTA
>JACCZH010000203.1 GCA_013696045.1 Chloroflexia bacterium | reverse complement strand
CGTCTCAACAGTCCGGTAGCTTGGCGTTAACCGCTCGCGCTCCTGGATCAACTCCTGAAGCCGGCCCTTGTAGTTGGTCTGCTGGCTGGTGTCGATAATCCGGGCGGCGTCTTCGGCCAATAAGCGGCGCAGAAAATCCGCGGCCGGCTCAACGCCCTGGTCCAGATAGATTGCGCCCACAACCGCCTCAAACGCCCCCGCCAGAATGCGGTCGCGAACCACACCCCCAGGACCATATTCGCCCTTGGCCATGTACAGCAGCTCGTCCAACCCAAACTCACGCGCCCATTGGGCTAACGTTTCGGTGCGCACCAGTGATACGCGATAGACCGTTAGCTCACCCTCCGGCAAGTTTGGAAACTGCCCATAGACATATTCGGCCGAGACAAACCCCAGCAGCGCGTCGCCCAGAAACTCCAGTCTCTCGTTTGAATCGGCCACTGAGTCCGATTCCTCGAACCCGCGCTCATTGAGGAAGGAACGGTGCACCAGCGCCAGCCGAAGAAGCTCCCGGTTTTCAAACTGGACGCCAAGCGCCCGCATGGTCCGTTCGAGACGTTGTTCTATTTCTGTTGTATCCACACGCTTCTGTTTCAGGTTCGTCGCCAGATTGGCAGCAGGTAGCATATTCGCGATCTCAGCTGCCATGACCGAGAATGGAGCCCATATTAACCTTCGCCTCATGAGCAATCCGGTCGAGCTCATCCCAATCAATTGCGATCGTATAAATGTAATGGTGCTCATCGGTCTCGCGGCTCGTCGAGGTTGCCAGCTGCGAGCGCACCAGAAAATGAATGAGCGCATCTGCCTGGTCGTTCTCATCGGCTTTGCGGTCATCGAGAGAGATGGCGTTGCCTCCGGCACGGCGGGCGTCATCCGCCCTGCGCAAACCGTCACGAAACGGGTCGGCGAGCTCGTTGGCGCGGTGCTCTTCTTCCTTAAAAACCCTGCGCTTGTCAGCGGCGATTTCCGCGCCGGGCTCGGCGGCGGAGGCATCGCGTTCAACATCAATCGCTTCCTGGCGGGCAATATAGGTATGCACAATGTGCTGAAGCAGCTTTTGCACGTCATTCGCCAAGCGTCTGACCCTTCCGGCTCGCGGATCCAACATCAACCTGTCGATTATAGGCTACCGTAGAATCGCGGGTCATGAACGGGTGTGCACCAGCTCTTTCTTGCTCACTCAATGCCTGTGCCTGTGGCATCGATGGCGGCGACGGATCACATACACCTTCAGCATCTTGTCGTCCGGCCTGACTGGCTAGACACCCCGCCTCGCAAAGTCCCATAGCCCATGATCGACTTCGGGCAGGTCAGGTACACCAAGGCGTCCGAGGATATGCAGCGCCTCGGTTCGGTGCTCCGCGTTGTGGAGGACGACGTGGAGGATCGCGCCGCCGAACGTCATCTGCCCGCCGAAGTGGTCAACGAAGGTGTCTTCCAGGCGCTGCTCGTCATGCACCCGGCGCGCGAAAGTCGCGAAGATCGCGTAGAATCGCTCATGGCGTTCGATCAGTTCGGCGATCGAGCGATGCGCCTCGCGCTCCCATGTCGCCGGTTGCCCGGCCATTAACGTGGTCCAGAAGTCGACGACGAAGATCATGTGGTTAAGCGTCTCGCGCAGCGTCCCGTGCCCGATATCGAACGGCTGATCGAGCTTCGCGTCGGTCAACTTACGGCTCTGCTCCAGGAGTTGCGTCGTCGCCCAATGGTCGTGCCCCAATTGGCGATCAAGCAGATCCATCCGCTATCCTCCATACACTGCCCACATCTCGGGTGATCGTGGTGTCCATATGATAGGACAACATTCGTCTGCTTGTCGCTACGCTGCGATGTTGCGTTCAATGACCAACGGTTCCGTTCGATTGCTATCCGCACGGATGGCCAATGAGCAGCTGTTCGACTGTCATCCTGACCAACGAAGGATGACAGGTAAGGGTCGTATTTCCATTGAAGCGGTACACTCATGGGTGCGCTAACTGGCCCGGTCTCGCGGCGTTTTCGCCATCCTAGTCAGCGCGGAACAGACAGAGGGAAGAAGGAACTGGTGAACGAAACATCCAATCGCGTCCGGGTACGCTTTGCGCCCAGTCCAACCGGTGACCTGCACGTTGGCGGAGTGCGGACGGCGCTTTTTACCTGGATCTTTGCCCGCCAGCATGACGGTGATTTCCTGCTGCGGATTGAAGACACCGACCGTAGGCGTTTCCAGGAAACCAGCATCGAGAGCATCACCGAATCACTGTGCTGGCTCGGGCTGGACTGGGACGAGGGGCCGGACATCGGAGGCCCAGTCGGGCCGTATTTCCAGAGCGAGCGACTGGACATCTACCGCGAGCACGCCAACTGGCTGCTTGAGAACGGTCATGCCTATGAGTGCTTTTGCTCTTCGGAGCGGCTGGACGCGGTGCGCCGCGAGCAACAGGCCAACAAGCAGCCCCCCGGCTACGACCGTCACTGTCGCAATCTGACCGGGGAGCAGCGCCAGGAGTATCGTGACCAGGGAGTAACGCCGGTAGTGAGGCTTGCAGTGCCGCTGGAAGGCTCGACAACCGTCCACGATCTGCTGCGCGGCGAGACGGTCTACGAGAACCGGACCCTTGAGGATGCCGTGCTCATGAAGTCCGACGGTTTCCCGACCTATCACCTGGCTGCCATGGTCGACGACTTCATGATGGGTATCACCCATGTTACCCGTGGCCCGGAGTGGATTCCGTCGTTCCCGCTGCACGTCCTGATCTATCAGGCGTTCGGCTGGGAGTTGCCAGTCTTCGTCCATATGCCGCTGATTCTCAATCCAGACGGCAAGGGCAAGCTCTCCAAGCGCCAGGGCGCGGCCAGCACACTGATGTACAAGCAGGACGGCTATCTACCCGAGGCGATGGTGAACTACCTGGCACTGGTCGGCTGGGCCTACGATGACCGCGAAGAGTTCTTCTCATTGAGTGACCTGATTGAGAAATTCTCCATCGAGAAAGTCAGCTCGAGCGCAGCCCGCTACAACTTCGACAAGCTACTCTGGTTTAACCAGCACTACATCAACCACACCATCGAGCTGGACGATCTGACCAGACGCAGCCTGCCCTGGTTGCAAGAAGCTGGTTTGATCGGCGACGCCCCCGAAGGATCCAGCGAGTACGCGCTTGCCCGTGACGCGATCGCCCTGATCAAGGACAAGATGAAGGTGCTCAAGGAAGCGCCCGAGCTCACCAGCTTCTTCTTCGGCGAGCCGGACAGCTACGAGAGTGACCTCCTGATTCCCAAGAAGACCGAGGCAGCAACCGTTCTGACCGCCCTGGACCGGGTGCGCGAGATCGTGGCCGAGCTAGGTGTCGAAGACGAAGAAGCCCTCGAAGGTCGCCTACGCACCGTAGCCGATGAGCTCGGACTCAAAGCCGGCCAGATGTTCATGCCCATCCGCGTCGCCCTCACCGGCCGCACCGTCTCGCCCGGTTTGTTTGAGACTATGAAGGTTGTCGGTAAGGAACGCTCTCTGGAGCGCCTGGATCAGGCCATCAAGAAACTCTCGCAGTCGGCGCTGGTGGAGACGGCGGATTAACTGGCTCACACTTCAAGAGAAGCGATCGCTCATTTGAGCGGTCGCCACTCCCCTTCGCTGCCCGCAACAGGCTGTCCAGTTTCTGGATCAATGTCACGATACAAACCGGACCGCGGATTGATTTCGTGCCACGTATTCTTGTTAGGATTCGGATCTTCCCTATACTTACGGTGGTTGCTGCTATCGTCGTAAACCCGATAGTCATTCCGCCGTGCGTGGCTTGCCCGCCAAACCCAACGTCGCCCCAATCCAAAGGGCGGCCGTTTTGGTGGCACGTGCTACTGCTCCATGTGTTCAACGATGAGGTTATCGCCTGCCTCGCGGACAGCAGGAAGATCTTCTGTGGTGCCATCGGCATGAAAGTAGATAGCCGGCTCGTCGAGTTGCACGATATAACAACCACTAGACAATTCTAATCGCTCGATGTAGCCGCTCATGCTGCGAAGCTGCACGCCGAACGGGTTATCACGGAGCCGCACACGAGTTTGAGGTTTGAGCGTTGTTTGGCTAACCATGACACCATCCTTTATCGAAGCCTGGTCTGTACGAATCCTCATAAACGACACGCTAACAGCCACACAGTATCCATGAAATTATCCGCGAGCCGCATGACGTTCGTTTACCCTCTAAACCTCTCCGGCCGAAACGCCTGCAACAGCGGGTCAACGTCTCCAGTCGCGATCTCGGTCGCGACGAGCCGGCCGAGCAGTGGTCCCATGGTGATGGCGGAGTGGGTGACGATCTCGGCGTAGCCGGGGAGTGAGGGCAGCAGGCCGGCGCTGGTGCGCTCGTCGGACGGGATTGGACGGGTTCCGACCGACCAGCGGGAGACACGAACGCCGTCAA
>JACCZH010000165.1 GCA_013696045.1 Chloroflexia bacterium | reverse complement strand
GGGAACACGGGTGCTCGTCCATGAGGATGGGTGCGTGTACATCAGTGTCGGTAACACACGTCCCGAAATCCGCGACCGGTTGGGCTGGACCCAGGGCAGCGTCTGGATGCCGGATCATGTCGAACGGCGGCTAAGTCGCGTTCATCCTGAGATTGAGCAGCCGGTCGGTGTGATGGCACTTGTTCTTATGAATCCACTTGCCGTGAATTTGCGCACTGGAAGAGAGGGTGTGCCCGAAGTTCGATTCCTGGCATCCTCAAACGGTCCACGGTCTGCTGGATATCTGCAGAGTCAGTCGATCGCTCACCTTGACATGCTAGTAGAATTGCGACCAGCGGATCATGCGACGCATCTCCGAGCATTCCATCTTGCTCCGACAAAGCGGTTTGAGCGTAGGAGATTGATATGGCCGTGAGAGCAGATTTCAACTCGTATAATGACGGCTATACGTTCCTGGATTTCTACCCAGATGAGCGACGCTTGCGCGTCACCGACGATCCTGAGGTTCCGGGTTACGATCATCCGTTCTCGGTTTCGTTCTACTGGGATGGGGACAAATTGGAGCACGGCCAGCGAGAGTTTGTTGGCATCGAGATCGCTGATATCAGGCGGCTGCATGATGAAGATCTGCGTGCCGTCGCGTACCTTGACTTGCCATTAGTTGACATCCCCGAGCGGGGTTTGTACAAGGTCTCCGTCGCCGACGTGCTACGCAAGGCGCGCGATCGAACACTGGTTTCGACTGTGGACTAGCCCCGGTCTCAGATAGCACGACCTCACAGGCGGCCACAAAGGCCGCCTTTCCCATTCTCCCCGAAAGAAGGTCCTTGGATCATCCTTTGAGGTTGTACGTACACCCCCTTCTCGATATACTGTGGATAAGTGTGGGGCGATGTGGGGATAAGTGGGGGGCATTGGGGATAACTCTCGTCCACTGTCCATTTGGAAGCTGGTGCGTCGATCGTGTTTCTCGGGCGTCACAACCATAATCTGGATGCGAAAGGCCGCCTGGCGCTGCCTGCCCGCTTCCGTGACCCGCTGGTTGAGGGCGTGGTCGTTACACGCGGCTTTGACCCGTGTCTGCTCGTCTATCCACTTGACGCCTGGATGCCGCTGGCCGAACGGGTCGCGGTACTCTCGATCAGCGATCCAGATGTCCGCAAGCTGCGCCGTATGCTTTTTGCCGACGCCGTTGACGTGCAGCTTGATGGGCAGGGCCGCGTCCTGATTCCGTCCGAGCTGCGGGCATACGCATCTATTGAACGTGAAGCCGTCGTCGTTGGTGTTCACACCTTCATTGAAATATGGACTCCTGAAACGTGGCAGGCGCAAGCCGAGAACATCGAGCGCGACGGGGCAACAATCGCCGAACGGTTGGCGGATCTCATCTAGGATCGTTATCCAGCAGGCTTTTGGGAAGAACCATTGAGTATCACAACCATGACTTGTAGTGACCGCGCCGCACATGCTAACGCGAACATTGATGACCCCGGAGGTCATCTGCCGGTGATGCCGGGCGAGGCTATCGCTGGCCTTGACCTTAAACCTGGCGTAACGGTCGTGGACGGCACCTTCGGTGGCGGCGGGCATTCGCGGCTCATCGCCGAGCGCATCCAGCCAGGCGGAACGCTGATTGCAATTGACCGGGATATTGACGCTGACGCTCGCTTTGAGGCGCTTGCTGGCCGATATCGTGCTCTGGGCGCTTTCTTTCAAGGTAGCTACTCAGACATGACGGGGTTCGCTACGTCACTCAACCTTGAACGGGTGGATGGCATCTTGCTCGATCTAGGTTTCTCGTCGTTACAGATGGACGATCCAGCGCGGGGCTTTAGCTTTCAACTGGATGGGCCGCTGGACATGCGGTTTGACCGGGACGGTAGCCGGTCTGCCAGCTCCCTGGTGAATGAGGCTGAAGAAAGCGACCTGGCGGACATCTTCTATCAATATGGCGAAGAACGACAGTCACGACGAATTGCGCGGGCGATTGTCCGGGTTCGCCAGAACACTCCAATCGAGACGACACATCAGCTAGCCAATATTGTGGAGAAGTCTCTTGGTGGCCGTCGTGGCGCGCGCGTTCATCCCGCGACACGGGTGTTTCAGGCGTTGAGAATTGCGGTCAACACCGAGCTGGATGAACTCGCTCTTGGGTTACGAGCGGGAGTCGAGCTTCTTGGACCAGGGGGACGCTTTGTGGTCATTTCATTCCATTCCCTGGAAGATCGCATCGTGAAGCGTTTCTTCGCGGCGGAGGCTCGTGGTTGCGTCTGTCCGCCCCAGGTTCCAATTTGCGTCTGCGGCCGGGAACCCCGCTTGCGGCTGATCGGCCGGGCCGTTAAACCAAGCCCGAGCGAAGTGGCCGCCAATCCCCGGTCGCGTAGCGCGGTTTTGCGAGTTGCGGAGCGGCTGGCATGACTATAGCCAACCCGCGCGAGACGCACCACGGAACACCGCTGCCGCCGCCGAGAGTACGGCGCTACCGGCCGAAGCCCCAGCCCGCGCCGCGCAGCAGAATAAATAGCGCGGTGATATTCATCGTTGTGGCCGGACTCATTACGGCGGTCGGCATGCTCTATCTGATTCAAACCAACCATGTAGCCGGTCTCGGATTTGAGATGAGCCAGTTGCAACGGGAGCGTGAGGCGTTGGCCCTGCGTAACGAGCAGTTGAATTACTCGATCGCGCAATACGAGTCGCTGGGCGCGGTTGAAGAGATCGCTCTTGGCGAGATTGGGATGAGCGAATCCGAGGATTTTGTGTTTCTCTCGGTTCCCCGTCCCGCGAGCGCCGACCTGCCGATCGTCGAGCCGCTCGGGGCCCACGAGCCTTCAGTGTGGCGAAGGATCTGGCGCAGCCTGAGTGGTGAGGCAACGGCGGTGCGGACGACAGCTGAGGATTCGAGCCGATGAGCCAGCTTGCGAACAACCCGGTCAATCATCGTCTGCCGGTAAACCGCATTGCCGTCCTGTTAGTCATCTTTGCGTTGTTTATCATCTTGATAGCGTATCGGGTTGTCATGATTCAGGTAGTGCGTTCCGCGGAATTTGGCGACCAGGCTATTGCCGAGCGGTTCCAGGAAAACAGTATCCCGGCCAGCCGGGGAGACATTCTGGATTCCAACGGCGTGCGGCTGGCAACCAACGTCCCGGCGGACAGGATATCGGCCATCGTATCGCTCATCGAAGACAAGCACGACATGGCCGTGAAGCTCTCGCCCCTCATCGGCCGGCCCGTTGAGGAGATCGAGTCTGCGTTGAGCCAAGAGGGTGTGGAGTGGGTGTTGCTCGCCCGCCGGCTCTCACCTGAGGCGTCGGCGTCGATAGCGGCCATGGATCTCGAGGGAATCGTTCTCGATCCAGAGCCCCGGCGTGTCTATCCGTCGGACACCTTTGCGTCGCACGTCCTGGGTTTCGCGAACTACGATCACGAAGGTAGCTATGGCATTGAGGGCGCATATGATACGGAGGTCGGCGGCACGTCTGGCCGGGTTATCGGTGAGCGCGACGGCGCGGGGAACGTTATCGCCCTGTCTCAAAACACCTGGGATCCGCCTACCGATGGCTCCGATCTGGTGCTGACGATTGACAGTGCGGTCCAACGCATCGTGGAGTCAGTTCTCGCTGATACGATAGAAAAACAGGATGCCGCCGGCGGCACGATTATCGTTCAAGATCCCAATACCGGCGCAATTCTCGGTATGGCAAGCTGGCCCACGTTTGACCCTAACAACTTCGACGAGGTGAACGATATATCCATCTTTTCCAATCCCGCTGTTTCGTCGGTCTATGAGCCAGGCTCAACGTTCAAGTCGATCGTCATGGCGATTGGCATCGATGACGGCGTGGTAACGCCTGACACCATCCACAACGACGCCCCAGGCTACATTGAGGTGCCCGGTCACTCCCCGATTACCAACAACAATGGCCGGGTATGGGGAGAAGAGACAATGACCCAGGTTCTGGAGCATTCCGCGAACCTTGGCGCCGTGTTCGTAGCCGAGCGCATTGGCCAGGAGCGCTTCTACCAACGCTTGATGGAGTTCGGCATGGGCCGGGAAACTGGTATCGATCTTCAGGGAGAGGAACGGGGTATCCTCACTGGTCCCTGGGAGCCGGATTGGAATCCGACCCTGTTCTACACGAATGCGTTCGGCCAGGGTATCGCGGTGACGCCGGTACAGCTCATAAACGCCGTTTCGGCGGTGATCAATGGCGGCAAGCTCATGCAGCCGTATGTTGTGAGTGAGGTTCGGGGCGAGGGTGAGGCTGTCGTGCATGACCCGACCATGATCCGGCAGGTGATGTCGCCCGAGTCGTCGCAGACATTGCGTGAGATGTTGCGTTCCGTGGTTGTGAACGGAGCCGGAGTTTTTGCCGACGTTCCTGGCTATGCAATTGGGGCGAAGAGTGGCACGGCTCAGATTCCGTCACCAGAAGGTGGGTATATTGATGAGGCGACGATAGCGTCAATGGTTGGATTTGGCCCGGTCGTGAACCCGCAGTTCACGGTGTTGGTGAAGATTGATTGGCCAAAAGAATCGCCCTGGGGTGAGACTGTCGCCGGTCCGGCCCTGGCGGACGTCTTCAATCAGCTCTTCAAGCTCTATGGTATTCCTCCGACGGAGGCAGAATGATTCGAGTGCATGATGTTCTGGCCGGAACCCAGGGGGAATTGTTGGGCGACCTATCGCCTAATGCACTCCTCAACCGGGTGGTGCACGACTCGCGTAGCGTCGCCGCTGGCGATCTCTTTGTCGCAATTCGCGGAGAGCATCTGGATGGGCACGCGTTTATCGCGGATGCCGTTGAACGGGGTGCTCGCGCCGCGCTGGTCAGCGCGGATTGGCAGCAGTCACTCTCTGAGCTCCCAGTTCCGCTGATTGTCGTGCCGGACACGTTGCAAGCGCTCCAGAGCCTGGCGGCATATTGGCGCGGAATTTTCCGTCTGCATGTCATTGGCATCACCGGCAGCATCGGCAAGACAAGCACGAAGGAAGTTGTTGCGGCCGTAGTTGGCTCAAAGCACGTTGTTCAGAAAAGCCAGGGCAATTTCAACAATGAGATCGGCCTGCCGCTCAGCGTGCTTGACATCACTCCCGACAGCGAAGTTGTTGTGCTGGAGATGGGTGGAGCCTATGCATTTGGCGAGATCGCCCAGTTGGCTCAGATTGCCCGGCCTGATATCGGCATCGTGACCAACGTGACCCACTCGCACCTGTCTCGCATGGGCTCGCTGGAGGCAATTGCCCAGACGAAGGTTGAGCTTATCGAGTCGTTGCCGTCGCATGGTGTGGCGATCCTCAACATCGACGACGAGCTGGTGCGGGCCATGGGGAACCGAGCGAATTGCCGGGTGGTCTATTACGGACTTGATCCCGCCGCGAACCTGCGAGCGGTTGACCTGGAAAGCCGTGGGGTGGACGGCACGGCGTTCACCCTCATTCGGGGCGGGCAGGAGAACCACCTCCATATTCCCTTGCTGGGTTTACACAGCGTGCACGCCGCGTTGGCAGCTTTCGCC
>JACCZH010000157.1 GCA_013696045.1 Chloroflexia bacterium | reverse complement strand
TTGCCAGGGAGCTTGGCATCAATCCCAAGACCATCCGCTACTATGAAGAGATCGGCTTGCTTCCAGAGCCGCCCCGGAGCACGGCCGGCTATCGTCTGTACAACACCGCCGACCGCGAACGGCTCCGCTTCATCATCAAGGCGAAGGCAGTTGGTCTCACACTTGACGAGATTAGTGAGATCGTTGCCTTGCGAACCGACGGAGGGCAACCCTGCGAACACGTCCTGACGCTTCTCGACAGGAAGCTTCGGGCGGTGGATGAACAGCTTCGCGCGCTCACAGAGTTCCAGCGTGAGCTTGTGACACTACGGGAAGAAGCGGCGCAGGGGCCAGCGAGCATCAGCGCCTCCTTCTGCTGGATCATTGAGCAACATGAACTTCATCAGCGCGACGATACTTCCACAATGCTGAGTGGCAAGAGCAGGGCGTCGAGCACGTAGGGATCTCCGACCAATCTTCCGGCAGCCTTCAACAGCAGCAGGATCACCGCGCACCTTGACCTTCCAGCATACTGGAAGGTGTAGGCTCGTCATTGTCTGAACACTCGCGGAACGTGAGGATGCAATGACGGGACAGAATCAGGCGACACCGGAGAATCGGGATCTCTGGTACATCTTGCTCGCGGCGGTCGTTGCCACGCTGTCATTGGCCGGCTATGCCGGCTATGTCCTGTATCCCCGCTTCGACCTCCCCGCGGAAACCGGGATCGGGTTGCTCGTCCTGGCGGCGGGGGCTGGCATTGCCTCGTTCTTCTCACCCTGCGCGTTCCCGCTCCTGGTGACACTCCTGGGTCGCGAGGCTGGCGCAGAATCGACGCAACCACGCGCGCGAATGCGACGGACACTTGGATTCGCCACGGCGTTGGCCCTCGGCGCAACTGCCTTCCTGATCCTCACGGGGATCGGTATTGCCCTTGGCGCTTCGACGCTCTTTGAGGGTGTTACCTTTACGAGCACCGTCGGTCGGGCCATTCGGCTCGGCATCGGCACGCTGCTGATCCTGCTCGGGCTGATTCAATTTGGCGTTATCCGTGCCTCGTTCGACGCCGCGCACGTGATCTCGACACCGGTCATGCGGCGACAGGCACGGCTCCGCCGGGAACACCAGACGGCGGGATTCGGCCTCTTCGGATTCATCTATATTCTGGCGGGTTTTGGCTGAACGGGCCCGATCCTGGCCGGTCTGGTCGGGTATGCCCTCACGGTTGGTGGTCTCAGCGCCTCGCTCGCGGCCTTCGGTGTCGCCGGTCTCGTGATTGTGCTGCTCATCTTCGGGCTCGCCATTGCCATCGGACTAGCACAGAACGAGTTCGTTACGAAGTTACGCGCCGAAGCGCCGCAGGTGAAACGGTGGGGTGGGGTCATCCTGATTGTCGTCGGTCTCTGGACCATCGCCATCGGTATCTGGGCCGAGTTCTTCTCGCGGTTCTTCCCGGTTTAGTGCGGCTGCTATTTCGCGGATGCTATTTTATCTGAAGGGAAAAAGATGAAACGCAGTCTACTGTTACTCGGGTTGATTGTGGTGCTCGTCGCGGGCTTTGCTCTGGTGTACCTGCTACTCACGCCCGAGGAGAACCGCGAGTCGGGCGGCATGGGAGCCATGGAGCCCGTCAGCGGCCCGCAAGTCCCGCTCGTTGGGGGCTTTGCGGAGGGTGAGGAGATCGCCTTCCTCCATACCGAGGCCTCAGCGCCGCAGGTAGCCGAGATGCTGACCGATATGATGGGCTCGCCGGTACTGGTCGTGCCATCATTGGCCGAAGTGCCGGAAGTGAGCCTGGCCAACGTCTATGTCTTCACGAACGGCATCGAAGGTGATGGCCCCATGGGTTTTCAGCCGGATGTATTTGACAATCCTCCAGGCACGGAGGGCTACAGCCCGCTTCGTGCGCTCAACCTCGTCACCTGGGTTAACGAGGGAGACGCACGGGAGATGAGGTCTGCCAATGAGGTGTTGGAGGCCGAGGCTAACGGCGAGGTTACCATCGAACAACCGGGGGTTGTCGTCAATATGCCGATGGTCACCTGGCCTGGTGGAGAACGATAGCTATGTGCCATCGCACCCGGCAACCATCGAAAGGCACTCCGAAGTCCCCAATGCCAAGTGTGAAAGGGAATATACATGCGAGTTTTTGACAGATTCAAGCGCAAGCCAACCTCTTCTGAAGGCGCGCCGCTGATGCCAGCTCCTGGACAGCAAATGACGACATTTGAAGGGTTGAACATGCACTGAGCGGGCTGCCGGGCTTCGGTCGAAGCCGAATTGTGGGCAGTTTTGGGTGTTGAACACGTTAATGTTGACCTCGATCGACAGTCAGCAACCATCATCTTTGACACCAACGTGACGACAATCGACGAGTTGCGCGGGGCGATTCAACTGGCAGGGTATACGCCATCATCGGAAGCCGTCGTCCAGGGCTGAACGCCGGAGCGCTCGTTGGCTTGACCTTCCTGTACAGGGCAAGGTTTATGATCGAGCAGGACAGATGGAGGTTATCGATGGACAACGCGTTCACCGTCGGCGAGATCGCACGGGAGGCTGATGTCACACCCAAGACGGTCCGCTACTACGAAGCGATCGGGCTCCTGCCGCCGGCAGAGCGCTCCCCCAACGGATACCGGCGCTACTCGGCAGAGGACCTCAACCGGCTCGCATTCATCCAGCGCGTCAAGGCGCTTGGTCTTTCGCTGGAGGAGATCCGCGAGCTGGTCGTTGTCGCGGAGGATGGTCGCTGCGCGCTGACGAAAGCGGAGCTTCGCCAGACCCTCGACCGCAAGGTTGCCGACTGCACCCAGCGCATCGAAGAGCTTATCGCCTTTCGGGCGACACTTCAGAATGCTTCTCAGCAATTGCTGGCGGGCGACGACGAGCAGGATGAATGCTGTCCGTCCTGTCGTGCCGCGTTCGCCCCAACCTGTACCTGCGTTCCAACATTGGAAGAAACCATCCCTTGACCTTGCCGCTAAGGGCAACGTGTAGGCTGCTGAGCACTGGACGATCGCGACGCATACACACGGAGGGAATTCATGAGCACCAAGGCATCCCCGAAGCCTCTACCAGAACCACCGCGCCCGGCCCCATCCTCTACGACGTGCGGGTGCGGCGGGAGTTGTGGCTGCTGGGGCAGCGCACAGCAGAAGTAGGACTTGGCGTCTGTGATGAATCGGCGGCTCCTCGGGCTGTTTGCCCATCCTGATGACGAATCCCGCATCGTCGGCGGTGTCCTTGCGAAGTACGCAAGTGAGGGTGCAAAGGTTTCACTCGTCGTCGCGACCCGGGGTGAGGCAGGATCGTGTGGCGAGCCGCCGCTCTGCACTCTTGAGGATCTGCCACGGGTCCGCGAGCGTGAGCTCCGCGAAGCTTGCGCCGTCTTAGGCGTGACTGACCTGACGATCCTGGAGTACCGAGATGGTACCCTCGCCACCGTTGATCGCTCGAAGTTCATCGGCCATCTCGTGGCCGCTATCCGGCGTGTGCGGCCACACATCATCCTGACGTTCGGTCCCGAGGGGCGCACATTGCACCCTGACCATATCGTGATCCACGAGGCTGCGACGGCCGCCTTTAGTCTCGCTGCCGATCCAGGGGCCTATCCCGAGCTGCGTCAATTCCCGCATGCGACGCCAAAGCTCTACTACACGACGTTTCCCCAGAGTCTGGTCGATGCGATCCAGTGGTCCTTTCCCGGCCAACCAGACAATGAGATCACTATCGCCCTCGATATCCGTCCGTGGATCGGGCAAAAGAAGCGCGCGACGAATGAGGCGCATCGCACCCAGGCGCACGATCAACCGTTTGCCAATCTCCCAGAGGACGAACGCTGGCGGGCTCTCAGCACCGAGTATTTCTTCCTCGCCGCCACCCAGGGCATCGCGCGCTCGAACCAGGAAGACGATCTTTTTGACGGAATCGAAGCGTGACCGCAATAGCGTCCACCCAGTTTACTCACTCGGCTGCGATCCGCCCGCGAGCGACTCTCGCGCTCGTGATCCTGGCAACAGCACTCTCCAGCCTTGAGGTTGGCCTTGTGAACGTTGCGCTGCCGACGCTTGCAGCCACATTCGGCGTGGGCCTTGTGACCATCCAATGGGTTGTGCTTGCATACCAGCTCGCGATCGTGAGCACTCTAGTGCTCTTCGGCAGGCTTGTCGATCTGTTCGGCGGACGCAGGCTCTACCTGTCAGGCATGGCCGCGATTGCAACAGCGTCGCTCCTTGCAACGGCAAGCCAGAGCGCACTCTGGCTCATTCTGGCGCGAGGCCTCCTTGGGCTCGGCGCCGCCATGCTCTTGTCAACCGGGCAGGCGTTGGTTGCGACTGCCTACCCTGATGCCGGCCGCGGCCGGGCGCTTGGCGTCATGCACATGGCCGTTGCCGGCGGCCTCATGGCCGGCCCAGCAATCGGCGGGCTGCTTCTCGCAACCATTGGCTGGCGTGCGGTCTTCCTCGCGCCGGTTCCACTGGCCCTCGGTACGTTCTTCTGGGCATGGAAAATCCTGCCCCGGGGAATCGGCCAGCGGCACATGCCGCTCGATTACGCGGGTGCGTTGCTCGTCTTCATCGTGGTGCTTACGGCCGTACTCGGCATGACGCAGCTTGCGCGGCACGGTTGGGGTGGTCGAGCCGCCGTCCTGATCTTCCTGGCGATGTCCCTCAGCTTGCTCCTGGTTGTCGTCGAGCGCCGGCGCCCTGCGCCACTGATTGATTTGAGCCTCCTTGCGCACTGGAACATCTCAGCAGGGGTCGTTGTTGCGTTCCTGACCTTCATCGCGCTTGCTTCGAACATGTTCCTGATCCCGTTCGCGCTGCAAGACCTCATGGGTTACCCCGCGGCTCCGGCCGGGTTGCTGATGATGACAGCGCCGCTCGCAATCCTCCCGACGGCGCTACTTTCCGGAATCCTCGCTGACCGGATTGGGAACCGGCTGCCGGCGACAGCCGGGCTGGTACTGATCGTCGGAGCCATCGTGGGCATGTCACAGTTCCGCACCGGAACGGCAATCTGGTTCGTCCTCGCGGTCCTGATCCTGTACGGCGTCGGTGCTGGGTTATTCCAAGCGCCGAACAACAGCGCTGTGCTGGGCGCCGCCCCAGCGGACCGCGTCGGGACGATTTCGGGGATGCTTGCCCTGTCCCGGAATCTCGGCCAGATCACCGGTATTGCCTTGGCGAGCACTGTTTGGACATGGCGGCAGGCGCACTACGAGCAGATAACCTCGCCGCCCTTGAGTCCACTTGCCCTCGGCTTGCGCGACGGGTTCCTCGTTCTCGCCGGGTTCGGGGCGGTTGCAATGGTTATTTCTATGATGAAACGTAATCAGAAAGAAAGAACATCATGACGATAGAGAGATTTGCCGGCCCGATCCTGGTGATCGTGGCTCATCCTGACGACATCGAAGCACATTGTGCCGGAACAGTTGCTCGGTTGATCGAACGCGGTGAGCAGGTACGCTATGTCCTCGTGACGAGTGGTAACCGCGGCACGGATGACCGGACTATTACCGCCGAGGCGATCGCGGTCCGGCGCGAAGCGGAGCAACTCGCGGCGGCACGGATCGCCGGCGTTGAGGAGGTTCGTTTCCTGGGTTACGACGACAGCGATCTCCTGTTTCATGCGCCCCGCCTGCGCGAGGACCTTACCGCTATCATCCGGGAGGAGCGTCCGAGGACGATCATCACCCACGATCCGTATCCAGGGAACGGCTCGCTTGACTCCTGTGCAATCTACCCCGACCACACGACGCTTGGTCTGATGACCTTTCAAGCGGCATACCTGTGTAGCCCCGGACCGCTCTTCTATCCCGAGCAGCTCCAGAACGGACTCGACCCTCACCGCGTTGAGATGCTCTATCTCATCATGAGCGATCGACCTGACACGTTCGTGGAAATCGAATCGGTCTGGAACACACGCATGGATGCCCTACGCCAGCACAAGAGCCAGGGACGTGACCGCCCAGAGATGGAAACCTTCTTCCAGCGCATCACCAGCGAACTGGGGGCAAAGAGCGGCTATCAATTCGCCGAAGGGTTCCGCCGGCTGGCTCCGTCATAGGCGGCGACCTTCCGACGCACAAGCCAAAAACACGTTTGCGTTCTATACTGAGCTTGCGGACGTATGTCTAGAGGAGGATGCACAGTGGCTGAATTGATTCACACGCAGGAGACCGGCACGGCGCACAGGTCGAACCCGGTGGTAGGCACGAGCCGGTTCATCCGCTACGCTTTTATGCCGAATCGTCTGCGCTACTGCGGTGTCGATGATAATTCGACGCTCTTCGAATACGGCGTTGAGAACGTCGTTGATGGCGGGCTTCAGCCATTGCTGCGCTCGTTCCAGGGCGCGATGCCCTACTTGCAGCTCATTGCCCGTGCCAACGGCATTGCCGATCCGTTCGACGAGCGTGTCGTCGATGCCTATTGGATTGGAAATTCGCTGCTCGACGGGGTCGAGGCGCGGCAGCTCTACGACCATCTGGACGAGCGCTTCAAGAAGCAGCTCCAGGGCCGTACTCGTGACTGGGTGCTCAGCAAAGCTCCCGCCGGAGCGCGGCCACACCACAACTTTCACGTCTTCGACGTTCACAGCCGCACCGGTGAATTGGAGAATACCTTGGAGACGATGGATCAGTGCCGGGTCAGCTGGGGCAAGGTGGTCGAGACCGCAGGGCCGGAGCTGATCGTCGAGAGGCAGCCGCTGGTCCTGTTGGGCGGCAAACTCGCGTTGGGGACTGCCGCCCGTGAGAGAGTTGCTCGCCAGGTTGATGGCCGTGGGTTCGCTGATTCCGCCGCTGTTGGTGATTGGGTCACGGTCCACTGGAGCTGGGTCTGTGAGGTTATAAGCCAGCGGCAGCAGGCCAACCTGGTCCGCTACACCGACGACCACTTGAGGCTGGCGAATCAGACAATCTAGGCAAACGGGGCGCAACGCCGCGCGCCCCGCTAACTTGGACACGAATGGCTTATGGAGCTGTCTCACGCGACACCCGGCTTGTTAGTTCCGCTCGCGGTTCCGGGCGTTCCGCGGCGCGCCCGACCGGCATGAAGGCAACGAGTCGAAAGCCCTCTTCGGGCAATCCGGCAAACCAGAGCACAACATCTTCCAGGAATTCGTGCCAGTGCTGCGGTGACGTCACCAGCCCATGGGCAGTCAGGCTGAGCCAGAGAGTGAGCTGCAACATACCGAGCGCTTGAGACGTGTGATCGCGAGCTTCCTCCGGCGAGAGCCTGTCCTGCGGCGCTGACAACGCCAGGTCCTCGAAGATCAGCAGGGTCATGCCACCGTCGCGCATACCGGCTGCTCGTGCCAGGTAGCGGTCGCGCCGGTCGTTTTCCAGTCGCTCGTCTATTGTGGCGGTCACGAGCTCCCAGAAGTCAGCGTTGCGCTCGTGGAGCACCACGATTCTCCAGGGCTGGGCATCGAAGGATGACGGCACGAGCCGCGCCGCCGACGCCAGTTCTTCAACAAGAGTTGCCGGAAACGCCCCAGGAAGTAATCGCCGCGCTGAGCGGCGTTCTTGCAGCACAGTGCTGAAAGCGGTTTTCAGATTGGATTCGATAATGCTCACTCCGCTGCCTCAATACTCGGCCGGGACGGTTCGGTGACGACGGTGCTTGATTCGCTCGATGCCGCAGCGTGGATGCCGAGCAGTGGCAACACCTGCTGTCCAATGCGCTCGATCTCTTCGAGCATCGGGCTGCACTGGATGAGAAAGAGATCGACCCCGGCCTCAGCAAAGGCTTGCATGCGGGCGGCAACCTGATCGGGAGTGCCGATAAAGTTAGGACGCAATCCACGATTCGACACGGAGTAATCACGCAGGCTTAGCTCGCGCTCAAGCTGCGACATTGTCGTGAAGTCCTTAAACCCCGCGTAGCCGGCGGCATCCTTCACATCGGTGATTCGGGCAACTTCCGCCTGTGCCTCTTCCTCGGTGTCGCGGCAGATCACGTAGGCAGCCATGCCGTAGGTCATGCTCTTGTTCAGTGCGGCGGCCCGCTCGCGCATGTCAGCAATCTTTCCTGCGATGGTTTCGAGATCGTCGCCGTGCATCAGATAGGCGTCACACTCGCGTGAGATCATCTCCTTGGCGGCTGGAGACTCGCCGCCGGCATACAGGCGCGGCCAGGGCTGCTGGACTGGCTTGGGCGCAAGGTGGGCGTTCTCGACGCGGCCATATTTGCCGTCGACAGTCGTCTGCTCCTGCGTCCAGAGACCTTTTAGAATCGACAGGAACTCGTCTGTCCGGGCGTAGCGTTCGTCGTGCTCGACAAAATCCATGCCGTACTGACGGGCCTCTTCGGCCCACCAGGCCGACACCACGTTCAGGGTGAAACGGCCGTTCGAGATGCGGTCGATGTTGGCGGCCATCTTGGCGACGATGGCGGGATTGCGAAAGCCGGGGCGTATCGCGGCCATGATCTCCAGCCGTTCGGTGGTCGATGCCAGCGCGGCGGCGGTTGTCCAGGCTTCGAGTACCGGCTCGGCCGGCCCCTTGATGTCGTTGAGGTTCAGTTCGGCTATCAGCGTTGTCGAGAAGCCCAGCTCCTCAGCACGCCGTGCGGTTTGCAGGCAGTATTCGAACGTTGGCTGCATGCCCTCGTCATCAACGTTACGCAGCCAGCCGCCAAAGATTGGCAGCCAGAATCCAACGCGGGGCGTTCGTGAGTGTGTCATCTAATGGTCCACTTCTGTTCTCTATTAGCAGGCGCAGAAATAGCGGCTTGGGTTGAAGAGGTTCTGAATCATGCGCGCCGCCGGAGCCGGATCGTCCGGGTCGATGACCGCGTCAACGACATGGTCCGTTTGACCGGACAGAATCTCAGCCCAGGCGTGCTCCGGCAGGTAGAAGGCCGTGTCCTGGCCCTTGCCTTCCAGTCGCAGCGCGATGTAGTCGTTGGTATACGTCCAGA
>JACCZH010000144.1 GCA_013696045.1 Chloroflexia bacterium | reverse complement strand
GATCTCGTTTCACAGGAGTGGTGTTACAGCAGAGATCCTTCGTTCCTCAGGATGACCGCCACGACGCCCTCACTCCACCCCAAAATGATGGGTACTTTGGTGTCAATGCAACAGGCGCACGTGTGATGCCCCTACGATGCGAGCAACCGCTCCAGCACCTCTTCCAACGCATCCAGCGTCTCGATACGATGCTCGGCATCGTGACCATCGATCGTCAACTCATAGCGGTCGATCAACACCGGCGTCATCCCGGCTGCTCGGGCTCCGACGACATCATCGTTGTAGGAATCGCCCACGTAGATCGCCCGCTCGGGCTCAACTCCCATAACGGCCAGTGTCTCAATGAATATCTTGGGGTCAGGTTTGTGAACGCCGTAGGTATATGGCGAAACGATAACGTCAAAGTGATGCTGAATGTTAAGCGCCTCAGCCCTCAGCGCAACATGTACGTTGTTTGAAAGCAACCCGATCTTGAGATCGCGCTTCGAGAGCCCATCAATAACGTGTCGTACGCCGTCAAAGATTGCCCTTACAGCATCGCGGTCAATGACTCCCTCTCGAAACGCCTCGTGATGTTCATCAGCTATGCCTAACGCATGAGCGAGCCTCGCGTAAAACTCCTCGGGTTCTAGCATGCCGTCTCTCGCTGAGCGCAGATAAGCATCGTGCACATCCTGCCGCGTTACTTCAACCTGAAGTCGCCGAGCGACGGTCTGGGTATGGTCGAGATAATGCGGCTCGCCGTAACAGAGCGTGTCGTCCCAGTCGAACAGCACCGCCTCGTAACGTCTTCGGTTCACGTTGACGTGCCCGTCTTCTGGACATGCCGCTCCTCAAGCACCCGCCAGACATCACTCAGCGGCACATCGGACGCCTGGAGCATGACCAGCAGGTGGTACAGCAAATCGGCTGCCTCGCCGGCCAAGGACTCGGGATCACCATTCTTGGCCGCGATGATGACCTCGGCTGACTCCTCACCGATCTTCTTGCCGATCTTGTCGATGCCCTGCTCGAAGAGGTAGGTCGTATACGACCCCTCCGGCATATGACGCTTGCGGTCGGCGACGATATCCGCGATCTGGTCCAGAATGGCCGCCCCCTGGACGGGCGTTCCGGTCGAGTAGATCGGCTCCTGGTAAAAGCAGTTGTCCGCGCCGGTATGACAGGTCGGGCCGTGCGGAATGGCCCGGATCAGCAGCGTGTCGTTGTCGCAATCGACCCGTACCTCAACAACCTCAAGCACGTTGCCCGAGGTTTCACCTTTTTTCCAGATCTTCTGTCGCGAGCGGCTGAAAAAATGCACGAAACCGGTCTCTATCGTCAGTCCCAACGACTCACGGCTGACGAAACCGAGCATCCGCACCTCGCCGCTACGCGCATCCTGCACGATGGCCGGGGCCAGGCCGTTGGCGTCCCATGCAACCGCATTCAGTTGTGTATCTATGTCGTTCATGTACTCATCCTCCCACGGCGGGGAGTCTATCACCGGCTGCTAAAACCCAGGCCCATCCTCCGCAGCGAGATCCAGCGGCCGTCTCCTACAATAAGATGGTCAATCAGGTCGATATTCAGTAGCTCGGAGGCTTTGGCCAACTCAGCTGTCAGGGCGATGTCGGCGGCTGACGGTGTCGGATCGCCACTCGGGTGATTATGGGCAATGGCGATGGCGGGGCAATTCGCGCGCACTGCCTCCTTGAACACTTCCGCCACGCGCACCTGGGCCGCGTTGACACTACCCTGGTACACCGTGACGACTCGTTCTACCCGGTGCTTGGTGTCAAGCAGTGCCACCCGCAGCTCTTCGTGGTCGAGGGCCGCCAGGAATGGAGTAAAGAGCGTTGCGAGATCTTCCGGTGTTTTCACCTGCTGCCGGTCCTCGGGCGCAAGGGCCGCTATCCGCCTGCCCAGCTCCAGCGCGGCCAGCACTTTCGAGGCCTTTGCCTCGCCAAGGCCATGGATGCCCATCAACGCGTAATGGTCCTGGCCGCGCAGCCCGCGCAAGCCGCCGCCTTCAGCCAGGATCCGTTGGGCGAGCGCTGTCACCGTTTCACCCTGAGTCCCGGTGTTCAGGAGAATTGCGAGGAGCTCGGCGTTCGACACCGCGCCCGGACCTCGCAAGCGCATCTTCTCCCGCGGCCGCTCGTCGGCGGGAAGCTCTTTCAACGTGAGACCACGGCCCACCACATATTCCACGGCAACGCCTTTCTTTTGATGGCGCCAGTATAAACTGGTAATCGATGCCCGTCGCCGGGCTGATATGGTCTTAGCAAGGACAACCATCGAATGGTTCGGACCAATGTATCCCGGATCGTCCTGTTGTCCAGCAGAAATGGAGCAAGAACGGTTATGGAAACACGACAAGAGCAAGGGAATGTGGTTGTCGGCGTGTTTGCCACCCGCGAGCAAGCACAGAGCGCGATCCAGGATCTACAGCGGGCCGGATTCGATGACGAGAGCCTTGGCTATGCGTCCAAAGAACCGGAACCCGAGGGGGCGGACATGGAGGTCGAAGACATCGAGGAGCGGGACGAGGAAGCCACCAGCGGCGCGGTTGGCGGCGTCGCGGCGGGCGGAATGCTGGGCGGTGTCCTCGGAGCTGGAGCAGCCTTGTTAATTCCCGGCGTTGGACCAGTCGTCGCGGCCGGAATCCTGGCCGCAGGAGTTGCCGGCGGAGCCTTCGCCGGTGGCCTGGTGGGTCCATTCGTGAACATGGGTGTGCCCGAGGAAGAAGCCCAAATCTACGACAAAGAGTTCAAATCCGGCCGCTCGCTCGTCACCGTCCATCCAGGGAACCGTGAGGGAGAAGCGCGTCAGATTCTCGGCGCTGCAGGAGCGAGCAACGTCCATAACGAGTAGACCCAATCATGAGGAGACTCATCTGTGGACGAGCTTTCCCCTTTCCTGGCGGTGATTTGTCTGGCGCTCGTCCATGTCCTGGGCGCGCGCCTGACCTTTCTGGAGGCAATTCCGCGCAGCTACTGGCTGTCGATTGCCGGAGGGACGGCGGTAGCCTACGTTTTCGTTCACATCCTGCCAGATCTCAGTCATAGTCAGGCCGCTGTTGAGGACTCGGGCATCGTCGAGCTCGACTTCCTCGAGCGCCACGTTTACTTCGTGGCGCTCTTCGGCCTGGCCATGTTTTACGGGCTTGAGCACTGGGTGCAGTCAACGAAACGACGCACTACGCCATCTTCGGAACGTGGTGACGGAGTCTTCTGGGTGCATATGGGCGCTTTTGCCATCTACAACGCGCTCATTGGCTACCTCTTGCTACACCGCGACGTGCCGGGGTATTCCAGCCTGCTGGCGTTCTCGATCGCGATGGCATTTCATTTCCTGACCAACGATCACAGCCTGCGCAAGCACCACGAACACGTGTATCACGACCGCGGAAGGTGGATACTCGCCGCAGCGGTGGTGACAGGATGGCTTGTAGGGTTATTCGTCGATGCCGGTGACGCAGTGATTGGTGTGCTGTTCGCCTTCATCGCTGGCGGGATCATTCTCAACGTGCTCAAAGAGGAGCTACCCGAAGACCGCGAGAGCCGTTTCTTGCCCTTCGTGCTCGGCGCGTCAGGGTATGCCGTATTACTGTTCTTCGCGGGCTAACCTGATCTCACGCTGGCCGAGAATGTCATTCCGGCAAAGGAGGAATCCGGCCTCTTATCGGAAAGCACAGAGCATACGGATTCCTCCTTTGTCGGAATGACGGTTCAGCTTCGCCGTCTACTCCCACTCAATCGTGCTGGGAGGCTTGCTGGAAATATCGTAGACAACACGATTAATCCCGGCTACCTCATTGACGATGCGATTGGACATCCTTGCCAGCAGATCGTAGGGCAGCCGCGCCCAGTCGGCGGTCATCGCGTCTTCACTGGTGATAGCCCGGATTGCGCAGACTTTGGCATAGGTCCGTCCATCGCCCATCACACCAGTGCTCTGCACCGGCAGCAGCACCGCGAAATACTGCCAGATGTCGAGCGCCAATCCAGCGGCGTCAATCTCCTGACGGACGATGGCGTCCGCCCGGCGCAGGATCTCCAGGTCATCGGCCTTGATTTCGCTCAGCAAACGCACGGCAAGTCCGGGCCCCGGGAAAGGTTGCCGGTGCACGACCTCGTCGGGCAACCCCAGCCTCTTGCCGACCTCCCGTACCTCGTCCTTGAAGAGCATTCGCAACGGCTCGATCAAGTCAAACGCCAGATCCTCAGGCAACCCGCCAACATTGTGATGCGTCTTGATCTTCTGGGCCGCGCTGCCGTCGCTCGTCGCGGACTCGATTACGTCCGGATAGAGCGTTCCCTGTGCCAGGAATTGGAATGGTTCAGTCCCTGTCTGTTCGACCGCGGCGCGCTCGAAGACCCGGATAAACTCATCGCCAATGATCTTGCGCTTCTCTTCCGGATCACTCACGCCCGCCAGCCGGTTCAAAAATCGATCGGTTGCGTCGACATAGACCAGGTTCATATTGAAGTGCCTGCCGAACACCTCGCGCACGGTCTCGGCCTCGCCCTCGCGCAGCAGGCCGTTGTTCACGAAGACCGGCGTCAGCTGCTCGCCGATCGCCCGGTGGATCAGCGCCGCCGCAACCGACGAGTCAACCCCGCCCGAGAGCGCCAGCAGCACCCGCCCTTCGCCAACTCTGGCCTGGATATCCGCGACTGCCTCGTCGATAAACGACTCGGCCGTCCAGTTGCCGGTGCAGCCGCATATGTCATACAGGAAGTTGCGCAGCATTGAGCGGCCAAGCGGTGTGTGCACAACCTCGGGGTGGAACTGGATTCCCACCTGACGCTCGTTACCCATAGCGGCATGCGGAGAATTGTCACTCCGCGCCAGCGGCTCGAATCCGGGCGGCAGCTTTTCAATCCGGTCGCCATGGCTCATCCAGACATCAAGATCATCGGGCAGGTCGCGGAAAATCGGATGCTCCCCGTTGCGGTGAATCCGGGCCGGACCGAATTCTTTATGGTCACTCGCCGCGACCGTGCCATTTAAGTTGTGAGCCAGGAGCTGCATACCGTAACAGATGCCCAGCACCGGCAACCCGCTCTCCAGCACCCAACCGGGAAGCTGAGGAGCGCCGTCGGCATAGACACTGGCCGGCCCTCCAGACAGGATGATTCCGTGAGGTTGCAAGCGCTCCAGCACTGAGCGGTCGGCGTCGTGCGGGATGAGCTCGCAATACACACCGGTCTCGCGTACCCGCCGCACGATCAGCTGAGCTGTTTGCCCGCCAAAATCGATGACAATTGCGCTGTCAACCCGGGTCGGAGTTTCAATCTCTGCCACGTCGCTCGTCTGTTCCACATCCACCCCTAAATCGAACACCTTTTCTCACGTAGCGGCACAATTCATTGTGCCGCTACGAAAGATTACGACATCACCTGGCCCGACCAAGATCTGACCAATCACGCGCTAATTGTAACGACGAGGGCCAGTGTTCGCCCGCCGTCCGGCTAATCAGCTGAAGAGCGCCGCTGGCCGGAAAGATGGGCAGAGCGTCCCGGGCGCGTTTTGCTCCAGGCTAGCAGCATTCCAGCGGCCGGGAAGGCGGCGCCGATCAGGAACATAGTCGAGTACCCGGTGAAGGTTGCGATCAGCCCCATAACAATCGCGCCGGCGCCGATACCAACCTCAAACGACGCGCTGAAGGTGCCCATTGCCGCGCCCCTGCGACCGGCCGGCGCAACATCCACCGCCAGCGCCGAAAGCGCCGGGAATCCTCCGCCGAAGGCCAACCCGATTAATCCGGCGCCCACCAGTAACACGGTTAACGAATTTGACTGCGAAAGCACGGCGACTCCGGCACTCATGCACGCCATCGAGGGCAGGATCACCGCCCAGCGCCCATGCCGGTCTGACAGCTTGCCGCCAAACAGCCGGGATAGCACGACTGCCCCGGCGCTCGCCGTGAAGTAGAGGCCGGCGTTCTCTATGTTGCGATCCTCGGCAAACAGCAGGACGAACGAGGACACCGCGCCGAAGATGAAGGTCATCGACATCACCAGCACCGCAGGGAAGAGCACACTCTTCTCAATCAAACCGGCGTCGGCCGCCCCGGCATGATGCTCCTTGCGCGGCTCACGCAAGAAGAACACCAGCATCAACGCGGCGAACGCGCAGCCTGCCGAGATGATAAACACTGTGTTGTAACCATAGCGATCGCGGATCATCAGTCCCAGGAACGGCGCGATCGCGCTGCCCAGCGTCGGGACCGTGCCCCACAGCCCGAGTGCCTCGCCTCGCCGCGACGCGGGCGCGAGGTCGGCAACCATAGCGAAGGCGGCCGTCGTAAACAGCGCCATGCCGATACCGTGCAGAATGCGCACTCCGAATAACAACGGGACGCTGGTGGCGACAACATACAGCGCCGAGGCGACGACGAAAACCGCCGCGCCAGCCAGCATAAAGCGCTTGCTGCCACCCCGGTCAATCTCCCGGCCAATGAAAGGACGCGGAAAGAGCGCCGAGATCGCGAACACGCCAATAACGAGCCCGATGGCTCCGTCGCTGCCGCCAAGATCGCTCATGTAGAGCGGCAAGACGGCCAGCAACAGCATGAACGACCCGAAAAAGCCGAAGCCCGACGCGCATAGAAACAGGAAGTCGCGTGAGATGATGCGTTCAGGCGTCTCTATCACTCAGTCTCACCGCCCGGTGGATGATCGAGCTCATACTGGGCCAGCATCTGGCGCACCTCGCGTGGAGTGTGCGCCAGAACATCGATACTCAGGAGCTCGCTCAACTGGTTGGCGTCGCGATAGCCACGCCGGCGCGCCCAGGTCCAGAACTTGGTCCAGTTCACATCCGCTCCGTCATCCGAAGATGCCTCGCGAGATGCCTCGCGTGCCGGACGCTCCTCACGAATCTGTTGTGGTTTTGCCTGTGGCTCCTCGTACCCGGTTTCGGCCGCTTCGGGTTCCTCGCGCACGAGCGAGCGCGCCGACATCAGCTCGATCGGCGGCAACGCTGTCGCGGAGTCGCCGGGTTCGTCCACGCTGCTCTCAGGTTGCGTTTCACCGTAGCCCAGCGCGATCAAGGCACGCGTCAACGCCCGGTCTTCAGCCAGCTCAACATAGCCAGTGCTGGTCGAGTCTCGTAACGCGCTGCCGTGGCCTGACGCGCTGCCACCAGTTTGAGTGCGCAGGGTTGCCTTGCACACCGCGATATTGTCTTCTGCAACCACGATCTCGGTCTCGATCTCAGCATCCGGATGGTCGCTCCGGAACCAGAGCAGTCTCGTCTGGAACACATTCTGATCGCGGTCTTCGTTGTTGATGCCTGTCATGCTACGGCTCCGTTACGGTTCGTCGCGCGTGTCTATTCATATGGGAGTCTAGTCTACGCCGACCACATAACGAGTGTTGAGTGCGGCAACGAGGGAACAACACCGGTCCAGTGGTTCTGCGGATCGCATACGTCGCGGATGATTACGAGCGCCTCACGCGCCCATCCGGCGCGTCCGGCTGGGTCAACGGCGCAAACCCCCGTTCACGCAGCGCGCGGGTAGCAGCGGCATACAGACGCTCACCGGCGTCTGGCGCGTCGTAGGTTAAGGACAGCTTCCCGTCGGGCAGGATTTCGGGGTCGAGCCCGGCGTCGCGCAGGGCGGCGGAGATGCGCTCGCTGTCCTCGCCCTCCTCCGGCAGCAGTAGCACCGCTCGCCGCAGCCAGACACGGCGATAGCCGCGATCCCACTCCGCCAGGGTATAAGCCACGTTCTGGGGCAAGGGACCGCCGTTTTGTTTTTCAAGATACCCAACGACCTGGTCGAGGTCGATGCCGCTTGCCAGCGAGCGGATCAAGGCCTCGGCCGTCAGGGCATAGGTTGAGACACGGTCCAGAGTCTGTAGCTCGGCGAACGACGACAGGTTCCATACCCTTCTGGGCGTCGGACGATACAGCAGCACCTGGAAGTTCGCGCCAACAGCCAGCGGAGCGTCGCCCAGGGACGGCAACGCCGGCTCGCCACGGTCCTTCGCGATCAACCAGCGTCCCAGGCTTGTCAACCGCAATGCTTTCCACCGGTTCACCCGGTTGCGACTGCGTTCAATCAACCCCAGCCAGACACCGGCCGTTTCAAGGGTTGTTCCAATAATCAGCGTAAGAATCCGCGCCCGGCGGTCGTCGATCTCGGCTGGCACATCTAGCGAGATCGCCAGCTGCGACTGCCCCACCGATCCCACATGCGCCTGACGGAGCAGATCGGGCTCGCGCTGCAGCAGGCGCTGGATAAACGACTGCTCGTCATACCAGCGTCCTTCTTCCAGTTCGCCGAGCGCTTTGAGCAGCGTTGCCCTGAAAGCGGGCCACGACGCACCCCAGAGCGACAAATCCACCCGCTCTTTGCCTTCCGGCCAGCTTTCGATAGTAGTCCAGGTGTGCACCATCTTCTCAGTGGCAGTACTGAAGGCACTCTCACGCCAATCCCTGGCGGCGCTGCCAGGCGTGGCCCGGCCGGTGTCGTCACGCAGCACGCCCATCGACGCGCCAATCTGAGCCAGGAATGGCAGATAGCCTGTCGGAAGGCTTCCCGTCTCCGTATCTGAAAGCCATAGCCGCTTCTGAAAGCGCCGTTCCAGGGCGCTGTCGCCTTCAACCAATGCCCGCCACCTGGGACCGCTTTGGCTTACATCCCTCAGGATCGTGAGCAGATCCCAGGCAGCGGAGTACGGAGAAGCCCAGACTGGCTCGCTAAGATCTGCCTCATCGACCGCCTGTAGGTCCAGGACAGCCGCCGGCTCCGGTCGCACCGGATTCAAGATCGCCCTGGGTATCCGTGCCACTCTCTCAGGACCATCCGGGCCAGCCTCATAGCCATGCCAGACCAGCAGCGGATTGCCGAGCTCACGCAACACTCGGCGGCGGGCGGCGGGGTTCAATTTCGATCCGCCAAACAGCCCATCGACCGGCAACATTCCATCGGCAGCCTTGAGCCGAGCCCAGATGTCACGAGCCGTCCCCGACAGATTGTTGATGTAGCGGCTGACCCGCTCCGGGTGCTCCAGGTTCTCACGGACGATATTCACAAGCTCGGCCCTGGCATGCACGCCCGGCGTCACCCGCGCTCCCCACTGCGTCGCCGCCGCTTCGATCTCAGGATAGAATACAGTGGCGAGCAAGGCGTCCAGAGAATCGTCGTCGAACGAATTCTCGTTCTGCTCCTCATCAACCCGTTTCAGGACCATGCCAATCTCTCGCGGCAGGAAAAGCTCAGGCGCGCGCTTCTCAAAATGATCCGCGGGGTTGTCTGCCTCCATGCTCACGATCCCGACTGCATACAGCCGCCGCAGAATCGTTTGAACATCCTCAAGGTCAATGCCAGTTTCCGAGGCGACAACATCGGGGGTCACAGCCTTACCCTCGTGTGACTCCATCAGGCGAATAACGGTCCGAGTCGCATCGTCCAGCTGTTGCCAGGCGTCACGTGCCGCCCAGAGATCCGTCATAGTGCGATAGAGCGCCGCAACATCGTTGTACCGATCCCGGCCATGCAGATCGACATCCCAGAAGTCTGCGATCCGGCCAAGTTCTTCTCCTGGCCGCTCAAGTAGCCGGCCGAGCAAATTACGCATGGAGGGACCACCTTCGCCGGCTGCGCTCGAATCAGGGCCGTCTAAGGCAGAGTATTGCCCATCAACGCC
>JACCZH010000121.1 GCA_013696045.1 Chloroflexia bacterium | reverse complement strand
GAGCGTGTCTTCGGCGAGTCCCACTTGTGGCAATGCCGTGATAACCGCAACCGTGAAGACCAGCACCGCTGTGATCTCTTCCCGCAGTCGTGGCGGAAGTTTGATCCGTGGCGTAGCACGACGTCGCGGCTTATCGGGCTCGGGAGCCACCACGTCGGTCTTCCTGGTTCGGCGTACCTTCTGAGTGGTTTCACCGGTTCGTATTCCGGTCGCTGCTCGTCCCGCCAAAATCCCTCCATACGTACGTACGAGATGTACGTACACTCTACCGGGTTCGTGCCCGCTGGTCAAGGAGATATTTAAAACAGCTTCATCTGAGAGTTGTCTTGCTGCGTCTCGAGATCAGCGCGAGCCTTCTGCTTAAACGCATCGAGAATCATTGGCAGCTTCTGCATGTCGGCCTTAACCGTCTCTCGTAGCGAAGGTTGATGCAGCGCGGCCGCTGGATGATACATCGGGACAATCACTCGTCTGCCAACCTCCCGGGGTTCACCGTGGATGCGGGAAATGCGTTCATTCTGGAACCACTTCGCCATTGAGAAGCGCCCGAGCGTCACGATCATCACCGGATCAAGCGCCGCGATCTGGGATTCCAGGTGGCTGCCGCAAGCCATAATCTCGTCCGGAAGCGGGTCGCGATTGCCCGGTGGCCGGCACTTGACGACGTTGGTCACAAACACATCGTCGCGCGTCCATCCAATTGATTCGAGCATCTCATTCAGGAACTGGCCCGAGTTTCCAACAAACGGCAATCCTTGCTTGTCCTCGTTCATGCCGGGAGCCTCGCCGATAAACATGACTTCGGCGTCGGGGTTACCCGCACCTGGAACCGGGTTCGCCGCGCCTCGACACAACTCGCAGAGGGTGCAATTGCGAATTTCCTCAGCTATCTCCTGTATTCTGATTGCCCGATCTGACGCCATGATTCAGCCTCCTGTCTTGCGCCGCTAAGCCGGCGTTGATTCTACGCATCATCCGGACCATCGAGAACCGGTTCGACTCCAAACGGGATCGAAAGATCAACCTGTAACGCGCATTTGACAATCTCCTCGACCGCGGAACCGTGTTCCCATGGTATCAATGCATGATGGGCTGGTGAGCGTTGAATCCAGCGTGCCAGAAGCGCCGTCTCGTCGATCGAATGGTGGTCAGGGTAGCGCGCCTCAAGCGTTCGCTCAGCCCGTGACCGGCTCGTGTCAAGTGCGACGCAGAGGTCAGATACCGAGCGGGAATCATCGACTGTGAATTGAGCCCAGCGGCGACCATGCACCAGATACATGATTTCGCGAGCCGGTGGCTCCGGTCCAGGGAGAACCAGGATCGCGTGCCCGAAGGATGCCGCCTGGTTAATGCGGGCCTGTTCGAGAACGAGATTCGTCACCTTCAATATCTGGTCACGAAGTTGGGCTGCCTTCTCGAAGTCCAACGATGCAACAGTGCCTTCGAGCCGTGCGTGGAGCAGCGGCAGCAGCGCATCCTCGTCGCCGTCAAGGAACTTCAGCACCAGATTGATGTGTCCACGATACTCCTCGGAGTCGGCCACCCCCACACACGGACCGCAACAGCGTTTTAAACTCAGCTCGATACATGGCGAGCCGAGCGATCGCTTATCTTTGAAGGAACGCTTGCACGTTCGGATAGGCAAGGTGTCGTTGATCAGCTGGACCGCGTCCCGCGCTCTCCTGCTAGAGCGAAACGGCCCGTAATAGCGCGCTCCATCGTCGCGCCGATCCTTGGCCATCGTGACCGTCGGCCAGAGATTGGCAACATCGACCTTGATATACGCATATTGCTCCGCGTTTCGTTGCACGGTGTTGAATCTTGGCCGGTAGCGCCGGATAAGCTGTGATTCGAGCATCAGCGCTTCAAGCTCGGTGCCGACCACGGTCGTGTCAATGCCCGCCAGCGATTCTAACAACCCATCCATCTTACGGGTGTAGCCGAGCGGTTGTGAGTAATATGATCCGACACGCTTGCGGAGATCCTTGGCTTTGCCCACATAAATAACTCGATCGTTAGCGTCGCGCATGATGTAGACGCCCGGAGCGTGTGGAATCGCAGTCAGGTGACTGGCGTCTAACAGGCTTCGTCCACGACCAACCAGCCGACCGGCCGATCTTCGTCGCCGGGCGCCGGTGGTCACCTGCAACAGGTCCTCGATAGTCTCCCATCCGCGTTCGACGGCCTTTACAAGCAGAGACTGATACACGGCCAGGGTCATCTCGGCGTCGGCAAGTGCTCTGTGCGCGCGCTGTGAAGGCAAACCGAGTTCGCGCACGACATCCTGCAAACCAAGCCTGCGCGCGCCCGGTAGTAGCTCATCGGCTAACGGCAAAGTATCTAAGGCGGTGTTCACCAGCCGGGGAAGCCCACAACGCGCGAACTCGGCATTCAAAAATCCCAGGTCGAATTCGACGTTGTGACCAACGATCGGATGCCCCCCAACGATCTGCTGAATGGTTGCGCCCAGCGAGCGAAATTCCGGAGCCGAACCCACCATCGCGTCATCGATGCCGGTGAGCTTTCGAATGTATTCCGGAACACGGCGGCCCGGATCGACAAGGCTCGTCCAGACGAGAGGATCGGCTCCGGCACTGATTCGAATAAGCGCCACGTCAATCACGCGATGTTGTCTCGGCTTCAGTCCCGTGGTCTCGACATCCACCACAACATACTCACTCGGAAAACTCCCGGACGGCTCCAGGCGGACCGTAGTCCACCATCCGTTTGGCAGCCGGGAGACACGAGGATCAGTTGCCAGAATTGTGTGTAGCAGTGGCGCCCACAATTTTTCAGAACCACCCACACCAAACACATGTCCCACCAGGCGGGCATCATCGAGCTTGCCCCCGTGCTTGTCGATGCAAGCCACGGCGCGCTCTAGCAAGTGTTCGTAGCGGTGCGAGCTGGTCATTCCAGCGACAGTCCCGTTCAAGTATCTCCCATCAACCCGTGACCCATCGTCAACGGTCTCACCATATTAAATCAGAACAAGTGTACGGACATCCTATGCTATACTGCCCTACGATTTACCGTCAGCTGCTCCGCGGAACAGGCGTATAAACGTGGTCGACACCGACGTCCAATCACGGATTCACGAGCTACGCGAACTCATCAACCGTTACAACCATGAATATCATGTGCTTCAGCAGCCAACGATCCCCGACGCTGAATGGGATCGACTCTTCCATGAGCTGAAACGGCTCGAAGATGAGAACCCTGACTTCATCACTGCGGATTCTCCTACCCAAACTGTGGGCGCCGCGCCAAGCGAAGCGTTTGAGCAGGTCCGTCATGAGGCGCCGATGCTCTCGCTCAGCAACGTTTTCAGCCGCGAGGGACTTAACGAGTGGATTGCCCGCGTCCGGCGCTTTGCGGGCCGGGACGAGCTGGAGTTTACGGTCGAGCCCAAGATCGACGGCGTCGCCGCAAGCCTCGTCTATCGCAACGGTGTCTTTGACAGAGGCGCGACGCGTGGCGATGGTATGGTCGGCGAAAACGTTACCGCAAACATGCGTACCATCCGCGATCTGCCGCGCACACTTACCTCACCCAACGGACCGATTCCAGAGGTTCTCGAAGTGCGCGGCGAGGTTTACATGCGGCGTAGCGAGTTCGATCTGATGAACGAGGCGCGCGAAGAGGCAGCGCTACCCCGATTCGCCAACCCGCGCAACGCAGCATCCGGAGCGCTTCGGCAACTCGATGCCCGTATCACCGCCGAGCGCCCGCTGCGGATCTTTGCCTACGGAATCGGAATGGTAGTCGGCCAGATACCGTTCAAGCATTCTGACACGCTGGCGTTGATACGCGCTCTCGGAGTGCCAACCCCACCGGACACGGGCGTGTATAGCGACGCTGACGAGCTCTGGGCAGCGTGTGAAGCCTGGCTCGAGTGGCGGGCTGATCTTGACTATGAGATCGACGGCGTGGTCATTAAAGTCAACGACACCCGCCTCTACCCCGAGATCGGGACGGTTGCGCGCGAGCCACGCTGGGCAACCGCGTTCAAATTTCCTGCGAGCCAGGGCGTCACGGTTATCGAAGACATCGAGATCAACGTCGGCCGCACCGGAAGCCTGAACCCGCTTGCCCATCTGAAGCCAGTCGAGATCGGCGGCGTCACCATCCGCCGGGCCACGTTGCACAACCAGGATGAGATTCGTCGTCTGGCAGTCAAGATCGGAGACACCGTCGTCGTCGAGCGCGCCGGCGACGTTATCCCGAAGATCGTCTCGGTCGTCGAAGAGAACCGAACCGGCGACGAGCACGACTTCATCTGGCCGGAGCACTGCCCGGTATGCGGCTCAACGGTCGAGCGCGTAGAGGGAGAGGCATTGTCATACTGCGTCAACGCGTCCTGCCCGGCTCAGCTACGCGAGCAAATTAGCCACTTCGTATCCCGTGGCGCCATGGATATCGAAGGCTTGGGCACGAAGCTGGCGCGGCGTTTCGTTGACGATGGGCTTATCCGTTCATTTGCCGATATCTATCGTCTCAACTGGGAGCCGATTGTGGAGATGGAGGGCCTCGGCGAGAAGAGTGTCGAAAACCTCAAGCGCTCAATTGAGAACAGCAAGCAGCGCCCCCTAGCGCGGTTGCTATTTGGTTTGGGTATCCGGCATGTTGGTCAGCAAACAGCCGATCTGATCGCCGCGCATTTCGGATCAACCGACGCTATTGCGAAGGCGACGCAAGACGAGATCGCCGCAGTCCCGGGTGTTGGCAAGGTGATCGCGCAGTCGTTGAGCGATTGGAACGCTGAAGAACGCAACCAGTTATTGCTCAACGATCTCAAACAGCTCGGCTTAAGGACGGAAATCGACGAGTCGGAGAGGCAAAGCACAACTCCGACCGAGTGGACCGGCCTGACGGTCGTGCTCACCGGCCGGCTGGAAACCTTGTCGCGAGGGGACGCGGAAGGGTTGTTGAAAAAAGCCGGAGCGCGAACATCGTCTTCGGTCTCTCGCAAGACCGACCTGGTCATTGTAGGAGACGACGCGGGCAGCAAGGCGGATAAAGCACGCGACTATGGAGTTGAGACTATTGACGAGCAAGAATTTCTGCGCAGAATGAAGATGGACACCGACTAGCCGACTGGCACAGGGTCATCGCCTCGGGCGACCAACCGAAGGAGCGACAGCATGAGCGGTTACAACCTTCCCACCGGGGAACATGACCCGATGCATCTCGTGCGCACTATCAGCCGACTGGCCCAGATGCTGCTCGAGATTCGTGACGAGTACATAAACGATCCCCGTCCGGACACCCTGGATCAGTTCGAACGCAGGCTTGATGAGATCAGCACACTCCAACGCCAGCTGCGCGAGTTACGCGCCAGCCTGGACGAGCACCCGGCTGCCGGAGAGCGCATGGCCTAAGTGACGGAAGGCGCAAGGTCTGTCGTCCCCGGTTTCACCAACGGTACGCCCTCCGCGCAAAGTGGACATTGGTCCGCCGGCCAGGACTCGATGGCAAAACTCGCCAGACTCACAAGCGGCGGCCCGAAGTCAATCTGGCCGGCGGTCCGGTCAACAAGCATTGCAACCGCGCGCACATCCACGTCATGTACTTCTAGCGAAGCGAGAGTAGCCCACACAGACCCACCTGTAGTGAGAATGTCATCAACGACCAGCACCGATGTTCCCGGACGGATAACGGTCCCACGCTTGATGACGCGCGCATTTGAGCCTGATTCCGCACGTTCCGAGTACGCGGCCGGCAACCCCTGCTGCCGTCCCATCTCGAACGCCAGAAGAATCCCGCCAGTCGTTGGACCTACCACCAGTTCAACATCCGCTAGAGGTCCCAGTAGTTCAATGAGTTGGCGGCACGCCTCTTCGGTCGCCTGTGGCTGGCGAAGCAAGTCAAACTTTTCAACGTATTGATCGCTGTGCCTGCCTGACGACAGCAAGAAGTGGCCCTGCTTGAGAGCGCCAACTTCACGCAGAAGCTCGATGAATGTCTCTTGTGGCATTTGGCCTCCCTGTGTCAGTATCCGACCGAGACCCGCTTACGATAGAGCGGCAGCGGCTGAACGGTATACGCGCCGCTCGCCAGGCTCATGGCTTGCACCACGGCCCGCGCCGTGTCTATCGACGTGATGCACGAGATGCCTTTTTCGACCGCGGCCCGTCGAATCTGAAACCCGTCTAGCACTTCCTTTTCTGACATGCCCGGGGTATTGATAACCGCCTGAACCGTGCCCTCTAGAATGACATCAATCACGTCCGGCCGGCCCTTGCCGATCCGCTTGGTGACCATCTGCACCGGCATACCTTCACGCTCGATCATCGCTGCTGTGCCTTCGGTTGCGAAAACCTCACACCCTATACGTACCAGCGTCTCGATCATCTCAATCGCCTCTGCCTTGTCCTGGTCGGCCAGACTCACCAGCACAGACGACCGGGGACTCATTGACAGACCCGAGGCCATGAGGGACTTGTAGAACGCCGGCGCAAACTCACGGTCAATGCCCATCGCCTCACCGGTCGATTTCATTTCAGGGCCAAGGTTCACTTCAACGCCTCTGAGCTTCGCCATTGAGAAGACTGGCGCTTTGACCGCCACGAGGGGCTGTCGAGGCCATAAGCCCGGCTCGTAGCCTTGATCGCGAATCGACATCCCAAGCATCGCCTTGGTAGCGATCTCTACCATCGGCACACCGGTCACTTTCGACAGGAACGGCACGGTGCGGCTCGAGCGTGGATTAACCTCCAGCACGTAGATTCGGCCACGGTGAATGACATACTGAATGTTAATCATCCCAACCGCGCCCAGTTCAAGCGCAATTCGGGTCGTGTATTCGACCAGCCGCTCAACTTCCTTGGGATAGAGGTTAACCCCCGGATAGACGGCGAAGGAGTCGCCAGAATGCACTCCGGCGCGTTCGATGTGCTCCATAATCCCCGGGATCAGCACATCCGTGCCGTCAGTAATCGCGTCGACCTCAACCTCCTTGCCGGCGAAGTAGCTGTCGATGAGAATGGGCTGGTCCGCTGAGAAATCCGTCGAGGCAAGCAGATACCGGTTAAGTTGATCGACCGAATGCACAACCTCCATGGCGCGTCCGCCCAGCACATAAGATGGCCGCACGAGCACCGGGTACCCGATCTGCTCCGCGGCCGCCGCCGCCTGGTCGAGACGTGTTACCGCGACACCCGGAGGTTGGGGAATGCCGATTCGCTGCAGGAACGCTTCAAAACGCTCGCGGTCCTCCGCAAGATCGATGGTGTCCACGCTCGAGCCCAATACCGGCGCGCCCCTCTCAAACAACGGTTCGGCTAGATTGATCGCTGTTTGACCTCCGAACTGAAGGACCAATGGCACCTGGTCCATCCGCCCCACGCCTTCGTGACGCAGAATTTCGGCCACCGACTCCTCGTCGAGCGATTCAAAGTACAACCGGTCGGACGTGTCAAAGTCGGTCGACACCGTCTCGGGATTGGAATTGATCAGGATGCTCTGGACGCCTGCAGCGTTCAGTGCGTGAGCCGCCTGAACGCTGCAGTAATCGAACTCAATTCCCTGGCCGATACGGATCGGTCCCGAGCCGATGACAACGACCTTCTCGCCAACCAGAGGCTCTGCTTCGTTTTCTTCGTCATAACAACTGTAGTAGTAAGGCGTAATGGCCTCAAACTCCGCCGCACACGTGTCAACCATCTTGAACACTGGCAGCATCCCGGCGGCATAACGCCGCTCGCGGATGATTGTCTCTTCAACCCCCTGTAACACCGCGATGCGCTTATCTGAATATCCAAGGCGCTTCGCCTGCCAGAGCACCCGGTCGTGCAGCTCCGGTGATTGCAACATGTCTTCGAATGCGACGATGCACGACATCTGGCTCACAAACCAGCGATCAATCGAGCTGCGCTCGGCGATCTCTTCAACCGAGACCCCTCTACGCAGGGCTGTCGCCACCGCCCAGAGCCGCAAATCGGTTGCAATTTCTATGTCACGCCAGAGCGTCGCTTGGTTGCTCCACAACGGATCTTCCCAGCCGAGATCCTTGGCGTCGATCTCCAGTGCGCGGACTGCTTTCTGAAGCGCAGCCGGAAATGACCGGTCGATCGCCATTACCTCGCCGGTTGCCTTCATCTGTGTTCCGAGCCGGCGGTCGGCTCGGCGGAACTTGTCGAATGGCCAGCGCGGAATCTTGACAACGCAGTAGTCGAGCGCCGGTTCAAATGCAGCCGTGGTCTCGCGTGTCACCGCGTTTGGAATTTCGTCGAGCCGTTTACCGATCGCAATCTTGGCCGCTACCCGCGCAATCGGATACCCGGTCGCTTTCGATGCTAGCGCCGACGAGCGGCTGACCCGCGGGTTCACTTCGATCACGTAGTACTGCATCGAGTACGGATCAAGCGCCAACTGAACGTTGCAGCCGCCCTCAATGCCTAGCTCGCGGATGATTGCGATGGAGGCCGAACGCAGCATCTGATACTCGCGGTCCGAGAGTGTCTGGCTCGGCGCAACGACGATAGAGTCGCCAGTGTGGACTCCCATCGGATCGAGATTTTCCATGTTACAGACGGTTATGACGTTGTCGGCGCCGTCGCGGATAACCTCGTACTCGATCTCTTTCCAACCCAGCACCGATCTCTCAACCAGCACCTGGCGAATTGGGCTGGCCTGAATGCCACTGCGCACGATCTCATCGAGCTCCTGAGGGGTCGTCGCAATGCCGCCTCCGGTACCACCAAGTGTGTAGGCCGGCCGTACAATGAGCGGCAGCGAGTTCTCGTTGGCGAAGGCGTGAGCCTCTTCCAGGGTATGGACGATCGCGCTCTCCAGAACCGGTTGGTTTATCGATTGCAGCATGTCCCGGAACAGCTCACGGTCTTCGGCACGTTGAATTGATCGTAACGACGTGCCGAGCAGCTTCACGCCATATTCATCGAGGATTCCGGCTTCGGCCAGTTGTACGGCGAGATTTAACCCGGTCTGGCCACCAAGCGTTGGCAGCAAACCATCCGGCCGCTCGCGAATGATGATGCGCCGGATAACTTCTACCGTCAGAGGCTCAATGTAAACGACATCAGCGATGTTCTCATCAGTCATGATCGTGGCCGGGTTGGAATTAACCAGGACGGTCTCGATACCTTCCTCCCGTAAGGCTCGGCAAGCCTGGGTGCCAGCATAGTCAAACTCAGCAGCCTGACCAATGACAATTGGGCCAGAACCGATCACAAGTACCCGGCGTATGGCTTCGCTCACGCGGTCGCTCCTTCAGCCCGGCTCTTGCGTTCCCGGATGAGTTTCACAAAATGGTCAAAAAGATACTGGTTATCCTGCGGGCCCGGCGACCCCTCCGGATGGTATTGAACGCTAAAGATCGGCAGCGTGTCGTGCGACAACCCCTCGGCTGAGCCGTCATTCAGACTAACTTTAGATACGCGCCAGCCGGTGTTTTCCGGTACCGTGCCGGCGTCCACCTGATAGCCATGATTCTGAGCCGTTATGTAGATTTTTCCTGTGTCCAGGTCGAGCACCGGATGGTTGCCGCCGCGGTGTCCGAATTTCAGCTTGCTTGTTGAAGCGCCAATCGCCAGAGCCAGCAGCTGGTGCCCGAGACACACGCCGAAATACGGCCTCTCGCTGCGCACAATATCCTGAATCGTCCCAACCACAAACTCTGCGTTCTCCGGGTCGCCCGGTCCCGGAGACGTCAAAATTCCATCTGGATTGAGTGCTTCAATCTCGGAATGCGGTGTGTTGAAGGGCACTACTGTCACATTGACACCGCGCTGCTCGAGAGACTGGACGATAAATTCTTTCACGCCACAATCGATGAGCACGACATTCAGAGGCCCATGTTCTCTTGAGAGGATCGACTCTGGAGCCGAGACATCAGCCACGACGTTAGAATCGCCCGGGCTCCAGGCGCCGCGCGCCGCGTCTCGCAATTGGTCGTCGGTCCGCGATCCGATGTCCGCGCATATAATGCCGCGCATTGCGCCTTGTTCACGAATATGTCTGGTGAGCGCGCGGGTATCGACGCCGGATATCCCAGGAACGTTGTGCTTTTTGAGGTAGTTCCCGAATGTACCCTCTGAACGCCAGTTACTCGGATCGTCCATATATTCCCGCACGACCATGCCGCTGATCCAGGGTTGACGCGACTGGTCGTAGTCGGGGTTAACGCCGTAGTTTCCAATGAGGGGATAGGTCATCGTCACAATCTGACCGCGAAACGACGGATCGGTTGCCACTTCCTGATATCCGGTCATCGTCGTTGTGAAGACGATCTCCCCCTCTGAATCAACGGTCGCCCCGAAGGAATCACCGCGAAAGATGCGGCCATCTTCGAGAATGACCGCACCTGCACCGTCACGATAGCTCGTCATGCCGCACCTCTCCAGAAACCAGCGTCAAGACCGCGCGACCCTCTAACGTCATGCCAAGCAGAGGCGTGTTCTTGCTGCGGGAGTGCAGGCTCGCAGCAGTAACTGTCCACGATTTGGCTGGATCAATGACGGTAATGTCCGCTGCGTGCCCAGCCTCAAGGGCGCCACCGTTCAGATTGAGGGATCGAGCCGGAGCGCTGGTAAAGAGCCTGACTACCAGTGGCCAGTCGATCCTTCCCATTTTGATAAGGAGCGCCATGGTGGGGATTGCCAACTCCAAACCGGTCATACCGGAAGCCGCCTCGGTCAGGATTGCTGGTTTGTCTCGCTCGGCTTGCGGTGCGTGGTCGGTTGCGATGAAATCGAAGGTGCCGTCGAGTACGTAGTCCATCAGACCCAGTGCATCCTGCTCTGACCTCAGGGGTGGGTTCACTTTGGCATTCGGGTCGATCCGGCCGAGATCGCTGATCTGCTGCTGACCCGCAAACCTTCTCCGGCCGGCCACCCACTCGTCAGTGAGTGTCAGGTGGTGCGGCATGACCTCAGCTGTCACACGCGCTCCGCGCTGCTTGGCGTCCTTAACCAACTGGGCTCCCCGCACCGTTGAAACATGCAGGACATGCAACCAGCCGCCCGTTTCTTCGGCCAGGCGAATGTCTCTGGCTGTATAGCTGTCCTCCGCCTCAGCAGGAATTCCGGGATCACCGAGCTCTTCGGACACCACGCCTCGGTGCATCGACCCCCCGCGGGCCAGCTCGGGATCTTCGCAATGCACCATGATCGGCAGATTGAGCCGGGACGATAGCCGCAAGGCTTCCCGCATCACGTCTTCAGATTTCGTGCTGTCTCCGTCGTCCGAGAAGCCGATAGCGCCGGCAGCTGCCATGGCCTCGATTGGAGAAATTTCGAGTCCAGCACGGGACATCGAGATTGTACCGATAGGGTGGATGTGAACGCCGGTCTGCTCACCACGATCTACGATGTCACTAATCGCCGCGGCTGAGTCCAGTGGCGGATCAGTGTTCGGCATGCAGCACATACGGGTAAATCCACCTGCAAGTGCTGCCTTCGCGCCAGATTGCAGATCCTCTTTGTATGTGAAGCCAGGGTCGCGAAGATGAACGTGCGCGTCGATCCAGCCTGGTGTCACTATCAGTCCGGTCACGTCGTAGTCCCGGTCAACGCCGGTTCCCTTAGCTACAGACTCGCCCACCGAAAGTATGCGCCCGTCAACCACCAGGACATCCAACATTTGATCGATACCGTAATCTGGATCAATCACTCTGCCGCCACGCAATACAATTGTGCTCATGCTCTGTCCCCCAGGCAAAAAAAACGCCTCCGATAAAGCCGGAGGCTTTGCAGGTCTGGCTCAATTCTTCGCCGTTGAAAACACGGCAAATCGTACCCGCTTTCCGCTGTAACCCTGGGAACCCCACTTGGAGCCTCTTCAATGATACGAGTGATCGTTCGCGAGCGTCAAGCCGCGCTGCTAGAATGGCGTATTGTCGCCGTTGTTCATCGTGTCGATTGGGTTCGAGTGTCCAGTATCCAGACCATCATCGATCTCCTGGAAGCGGAATACGGACCGCCGTCGCGTGATTCGTTCCGTCCGGAGCCGATAGACGAGCTGGTTAGCACGATCCTCTCCCAACACACCTCCGATACGAACACCATGCGTGCCTATGCCTCGTTGACGCAGACGTTTCCAGATTGGAACGCGGTCATCGAGGCGCCCATTGGCGAGGTGGCAAACGCGATCCGGTCCGGAGGGTTAGCCAATCAGAAGGCGCCGCGCATCCAGAACGTCCTCGCTGACATTCGCGAGCAACGGGGCGACTTCGCTCTTGGCTTCCTTTACGATCTGCCCGTTGAGGAAGCATTGAGCTGGTTGACCGCGCTTCACGGCGTTGGCCCAAAAACCGCCGCGTGTGTATTACTATTTAGCCTGAACCGGCCGGTGATGCCGGTGGACACACACGTGCATAGAGTTGGGTTACGGCTTGGGCTGCTGCCGGCCAAAACATCTGCCGAGCGGGCGCATGGCGCGCTTGATGCCGACATGAACGCTGACGAGGTATACAGAGCCCATATGCTCTTGATTCAACATGGCCGTCGCACCTGCAAAGCTCGATTTCCACGATGCGCTGAGTGTGTCTTGCATGAGCAATGCCCATCAGCCACGATATACCTAGGCGAGGAATACGATGTCATCAATTGAGCAACACACGCATCTTTATATGATCCGGCATGGCCAGACCGAATCCAACGTGGCCGGCTTGCTGCACGGCGCGACGGATGTGCCACTGAACCCCTATGGGCTCCGGCAAGCTGAGCAGGTAGCGCTGCGAATTCAGGAGATGACCGATCTCAACGTGATGTACTCAAGCCCATTGCAGCGCGCGCTCCAAACTGCACAGGCCATTTCACGGTTGATTGGGCTGCCGCTGCACCTGCATCCCGGCCTCGCCGAAATCAACTTCGGCCTGGTGGAAGGTTTGACGTTCGCCCAACTCGCAGAGTCCCATCCGGAGCTTCATCAGAGAATGTTAAATCAAGATGAAATGGACCTGGGCTGGCCCGGAGGCGAATCGCGAAGGGAGTTCGGCCTGCGTATCGAAGCGGCGCTAGACGAGATCATCAATGCTCATCGAGGCAAGCGCCTGATCGTCGTTGCCCACGGCGGGGTCATCGGCCGCGCGACATCGATGCTTCTTGGAAACAATCCGGGCGACTGGGAGAGTCACGCAATTGGCAACTGTAGCGTGACCCATTTTGAGATCGCCGCGTCCGGCCCAATTGCCCACCTCATCGGTGACACCGTCCACCTCGAAGGGTTCGATCTGGAGACGGCCGCGGCTGGGGACGCAGAATGAGCATCGAACTCACCTGTCTCGGCGGCGCAGCCGCGTGGCCGAACCCTGGTCAGGGCTGCTCATCCTTTCTGGTCCGCTCGGACCAAACAACGATCCTGGTCGATGCTGGGCCGAATACCCTGCTGGAGCTTCGGAAGCATGTTGATTTTCATGCGCTTGATGCCATTGTGATCAGCCATTGCCATTCAGATCACATCCTCGATTTGATTCCCTACCGTTACGGACTCGTTTATGGCCCAGACCAGTCCGCCCAACGCATTCCTGTTTGGCTTCCTCCAGGCGGTATGACTGTCCTCCACAACCTTGCCGGCGCTCTTAGCGGACAAGGCGAAAACACCGATGGGTTCTGGGACAGTGTATTCACTCTGGACGAATACGATCCTGTCAACAATTTAGCGGTTGGTTCCATGGAGATTTCATTTGCCCGCACGGCGCATCTGGGGCTCTGCTACGCGATGCGGATTGAGTCTGCAGACGGCACAACCCTTATCTACACTGCTGACACGGGCACTATCGAATCGGTGCTTGACCTCGCCCGTGGCAGCAACATCCTGATAAGCGAAGCGACGATGCCCGAAGATCATGAACGTCCAGGAAGCGGGAGCGGGCACCTCAAACCATCCGAGGCCGGGGCCCTGGCCACTGAGGCCGGCGTCGATACCCTGGTGCTCTCGCATCTATGGTCTGAACGGCCCGACACTGAGGTGCTGGAGGCGGCGGGCCGTTCGTTCGGCGGGAAGATCGTCATCGCCAAGCCCGGTTTATTTGTCGATGCATAGCGAATCGTGGTTTCGCATCGGCCACAAGACGTACGAGGGTGAACGAAGCGGCTGCACCGTCATTGTCTTCGATAAGCTGGTTCCGGCCGCTGTGGATGTCCGGGGCGGCGCCCCTGGAACTCGCGAGACGACGCTCCTCGGTCCAGGCAGCATAGGCATGCTGGACGCCATTCTGCTCTCTGGAGGCAGCGCTTTTGGCTTGCGAGCCGCCGATGGAGTGATGCGCTATTTGTCCGACACAGGACGCGGAGTCGTGACTCGCTCCGGCCCCGTGCCACTCGTCTCTTCCGCGATCATTTTTGATCTCGCAACCGGCTCGAACTACCACCCAACCGTACAAGACGGTTACGACGCAGCCTTCGCGGCTACAAGCGAATTCTGGGAGCCCGGTCCGATTGGAGCAGGAACGGGAGCAACCGTCGCCAAACTTGATGGCCAGACGACACCCGGAGGCTTTGGTATCGCGTCCATTAGCGTCGGATCATTCGTGGTGACCGCCGCGCTGATATTGAATGCCGTCGGTGATGTCCGTCACCCGACCACCGGAGAATGGCTGGCGCAAGCCTCGGAAAAGACCGGACGAGACGTAGCCATCGCTGGCGCCTCGGAAGGTCATGAACACGAGAACACCACCATCGGCGCGGTGCTGGTAACGGGCGAGTTGGATCGAAGAACGCTGACGCGCTGTTGCATCAGTGCCCAGGCGGCACTGGCGCGCTGCACAATCCCGGCGCATACGCTACTCGACGGCGACACGTTCTTCGCAGCATCCTCAAGTGCTGGAAGCCCAACCGTCCGCGAAGCGCTGGCCATTACCTCGGCCGTCGAGGTTGCCGTCGAAGAGGCAATCGTCTCGATCTTCCAATCATCCAAATGAACAGGCACAGAGTCGCAACGATGGACGGAGCATGCGCCTGAACACCAGCGTGCCGGTGATGATCGTTACCGGTCCAGTCGGAGCCGGGAAAACGTCGGTTGGCGCGGCAATCTCGGAACTGCTCGACTCCGCTGGAACGGTGCATGCCATGATCGACATCGACGGCCTGAACCGCTTCTATCCACGACCTCACGACGACCCGTTCGCAACTGAGCTAGCGACCAGGAACCTGGCTGCTATCTGGCCGAACTTCGATGCAGCGTGATCTACATTCCTTGTCGTCTCGGATGTCATTGAATCTCGAGCTGATCTCGACCGCTATCGCTCCGCCGTCAATGGTGTACAGCTGTTACTTGTCCGGCTCCGGGCTCCGGTGCATATCCTTTCCCGCCGCTTGAGGGCTCGGGAGAGTGGCCCCAGTCTTGAGTGGCACCTCCGACGCGCAACGGAACTGGCTGAGCAGATGGATGCCAGTGCCCTGGAAGATCTGCTGGTCGACACCGAAGGGAAGTCCGTATCAGAGATTGCCACAGACATTCTGGATCGTAGCCGCTGGCCGGCACAATGAACCGGAGACCTCTGTGATAGAGATCTCCGGTGGTCGCATCAAATGAAAACCACGTGGCGGCCTAGCGCTTGGTGTACTGAGGCGCCTTGCGAGCTCGTTTGAGTCCAACCTTCTTGCGCTCCTTCTCCCGCGCGTCACGGGTCAGAAAGCCAGCCTGCTTAATGGCTGGGCGCAACTCAGGGTCAGCCACACAGAGCGCGCGGGCGATCCCATGGCGCACCGCGCCAGCCTGGCCAGTGGTGCCGCCGCCCTTCACCCGGATCATAACATTGTATGAATCCTGAGTGTTGGTTAGCCGCAACGGCTGACCAATGGTGGTCTGGTGG